>JAYUTD010000078.1:0-2330 GCA_043755305.1 Saprospiraceae bacterium | reverse complement strand
GGCTTTCACCGTTCCATGGACACATTGGGTGCTGTATTAGGACCAGCCTTGGCATTGGCCTATCTCTATTTTTTCCCTGGCCAATACAAGACACTTTTTCTTTTGGCTTTTTTGCCCGGAATTGCAGCTACCATTGCTACATTATTTCTCTCAGAGCATAAAAAAAACGAACACACAGAAATAAAAAGTATCTCCTTCATTTCAAGTTTTAGCTACTGGCGCCAAAGCCGGCCAGTGTATAAGAAAGTTGTAGTCGGCCTGCTCGTATTTGCACTCTTCAATAGCTCTGACGTCTTTTTGCTCCTTCAGGCAAAGCAAATGGGACTTACCGATACAGCGGTTATCTCCATATATATTTTTTACAATTTGGTATATGCTTTAATGGCCTTTCCATTGGGAATACTTGCCGATAAAATTGGCTTAAAACCAATGTTTATTGCAGGCCTATGCATCTTTTTCATTGTTTATGCCGGTATGGCTTTCAATAAAGAGCTGAGTATATTTGTACTCTTGTTTTTTCTATACGGCGTCTATGCTGCAGCCACTGAGGGAATATCAAAAGCGTGGATCTCCACTATTACCGACAAAAATGATACAGCCACAGCCATTGGCACATATGCAGGACTACAAAGTATTTGTGCCATGATTGCCAGTTCACTCACAGGATTTGTATGGTATAAATTTGGTGCTGCAACAGCATTCATTTCTACCGCTGTGGTGACCGGCATGGTTGTCATTTATTTTTTATTGCTACCAAAAGAACCTCAATTAAAAATAGAGTAAATAAAAGGTGAGGTAAAAGTGGTTACAAACGAACATTAGTTCGCTATAATATATATCTTTGAAACATTGTGATTTAAATAAAGCAACAAGCAACTTTTATAAATTTATAAGCGTTTTACTATAGAAAAAAAACTAGTAATGAGGTCTAAACATATATTATTCTTGTTTTTAGCATTATGCATCGCCATAATTTCTGCTTGCAAAAAAGACGAAATAAAGTTGCCGCAAAAATATGAATGGAAATGTGGGTATGAAAATACACTGGACTCAACTGAAATCTATAAAAAATTGGAGGGAACATGGGATTGGGCTTTCATTTCGTGTATTGAGCTGTCTGGCCTAAGCAATGGCCTCTCATTCAAGGGACTAACGGTAACATTCGCCCCGGATCATTCTTTGACCGCTAGGCATAAAGGAATGTTGATGCAAAATTCAAAGTACCGGCTTGAAAAAGAATTGGATGGCAGTTATACATTATTCACTGAACCTATGGTGCTTCAACTTTATGGAAGAATTATTTTCTGTGAGGATAAAGTCCTTTTTTACGATAGTTATGTAGATGGCTGTGACAATTATTTTGAGAAAAAATAGAATTATTTGTGGGATAAGAACACCTAGAAATGCATCAATTCTATAAAATCCATAATTTAAGTTCAAAACAAACTGTATATTTATACTTTGCCAATGGAAGCACAAAATAAATACGAAGCCACATTTGAAACTTGGAATAATATAGCCGCTCTCTATGAAGAGAGGTTTATGGATCTTACTATTTACAATGATACCTATGATTTTTTTTGTCAACATATATTTACTGACCAACCTCGTATACTCGAAGTAGGTTGCGGCCCTGGCAATATTTCTAAATATATTTTAGCTAAAAGACCTGACATTGAATTGACCGCCATAGATATTTCCCCAAGTATGGTAGCATTGGCTCAAAAAAACACTACCAGCGGTGATTTTCTTGTCATGGATGGCCGTTACATAAGTCAACTTAACAAATCCTTTGATGGTATAATAAGTGGATTTCATATGCCTTATATGGATGCCGGTGATGTCAATGCTTTTCTAGTGGACTGTCATGCCCTTCTTAATCTGCATGGTGTTATTTACGTAAGTTTTGTGGATGGGCCGTATATAAATTCTTCATTGGTTAGAAGCAGTAGCGGAGACTCAATGCTATTTTACTATTACACTGAGCAGGATATAACAGCTACATTAAAAACAATTGGATTTGACATTATATATGTATGGCATATTGATTACGAAAGAAGCGATGGGTCTAAGGAAATGCATGTGGTGCTGCTGGGAAAAAGATGTTAAAGCAATTCACAATAATATTGTGGAGATTTAATTTAAAACAAATTATAGCATGTATTTTAATATACATTTTCTCCACCAATAATTTGCGCTTTAGTATAGAAATATTTGACGATGAAAAATGCGTTTCAAAGTCTTAAAAAATTTAAAAGATCAATATTGGAGAAAAAATGGTTTGAAAAAGTGATAAAAAAATGGTAATGATTTAATTGCATTTGAAAACC
>JAYUTD010000077.1:0-5875 GCA_043755305.1 Saprospiraceae bacterium | reverse complement strand
TTTAAGAAAAGATGTTACAGCAAAATGTTATGGTGGTGATATCTCAAGAAAAAGGAAACTGTTGGATAAGCAGAAAAAGGGGAAGAAAAAAATGCGTCAGATAGGCAATGTAGAGGTGCCACAAAGGGCTTTTTTGGACGTACTTAAGTTAGATTAATTTTCGAGAATTGTCCGCAATAAGTTATAACATGAATAATAAATTATCCATGATTTTTTATTCTTAATTTTGTATTACAATTTTTATTATCATGAATTTATTTAAAAAATTTATAGCCTTATTGATTTTAACCAGTGCCACTACTCTTATTGGACAAAAAAATACCATAAGAGGGTATGTCTATGATGCGGATAGTGGTGAACCCATCGTTTATGCTTCCGTAGCAATTGATGACACTGAGTTGGCTGTAAATACTGATGCCAATGGCTTTTACTCTATCTCAGATATCAAAGAAGGTACTTACTTTTTGACTTGCAGTTTTACAGGTTTTGATAATTCCAGATCAGAGATTGTGGTCAGGAAAAATGACATAATCAATAAAACTATGTACCTAAAACAAAGTGAAATACAACTTAATGAGGTATCGGTTTCTGCACAAAAAGAAAGAGCAAAAACAGAAGTTTTTGTTTCAAAAATTATAGTTACACCCAAGCAAATTAAGTCACTTCCCTCGGTAGGTGGAGACGCAGACATTGCTCAATACCTTCAGGTACTGCCAGGTGTAGTATCTACCGGGGATCAGGGTGGGCAAATTTTCATAAGAGGCGGTTCTCCGGTTCAGAATAAAATTTTGCTGGATGGCTTAAATATTTACAACCCATTTCACAGTTTAGGTTTCTTTTCAGTTTTTGAAACGGAGCTAAT
The DNA here is from genome assembly GCA_043755305.1 of Saprospiraceae bacterium. Taxonomy (GTDB): domain Bacteria; phylum Bacteroidota; class Bacteroidia; order Chitinophagales; family Saprospiraceae; genus JADKBO01. Next base: position 5,013 of record JAYUTD010000077.1, on the reverse strand, counting down.
TCGCAATGTCGAAGTGTTGACTGGCGGATTTAATGCGGAGTATGGAGGAAGAATATCGGCTATAGTAGATATAAAAACAAGAGAAGGCAATAAATCCAAATTTAGCGGCTATACTTCTATCAGCCCTTTCATGGGTAAGATATTGCTCGAAGCACCATTGAAAAAATTCGAGCAAGGCAAAGGTTCTACTTCATTTGTCATTACTGGTAAGAAATCCTTGATTCAAAATACTTCAAAGTCACTGTATAAATATGCTACCACGGATGACTCAACAGGCTTGCCTTTTTCGTTCTCTGATTTTTATTCAAAGTTGGCAATGATATCAAGCAACGGTAGTAAAGTGAATTTCTTTGGCTTTAATTTTAATGATGAGTACAATAACCCTGCTGTAGCAAGAATAGGATGGGTTAATACTGGCGTAGGAGCAGATTTTACACTTATTCCTAATAGCAGTGATATCATTGTAAAAGGCACTATAGGCTATACCAATTATGACTTAAATATAAAGGAGTCTGTGGATAAGAGAAAAAGTGGTATAAGTGAATTTGGTGCTACAGTTGATTTTGGGTTATTTAAGAATAAATCAGAAATTAAATACGGTTTTGACATTAGGGCTATAAAAACTGATTTTCAATTTATCAACCCATTTAAAATTTTGCTCAATCAAACCCAAAATACCACAGAATTTTCTAGTTATGTAAAGTATAGAAGAAATATCGGCAGGTTGACTATTGAGCCATCCATTAGGCTTATGTACTATGCATCACAAACCAAATTTTCTCCGGAACCAAGGTTAGGATTGAAATTTAATCTTTCCGATAGGATTAGGATCAAGGCGGCTGGTGGTTATTACTCGCAAAATGTGATGAGCACCAGCAATGAAAGAGATGTAGTCAATCTTTTTTACGGCTTTTTGACAGGACCTGAAGTTCAAATCAAAGGTTTGGATGGCAATAATTTAAACAATAAGCTTCAGCTTGCACAGCATCTTGTAGGAGGCGTAGAAATTGATTTACAAGACAATTTGAAAATTAATCTTGAAGGATATTATAAAAATTTTAGCCAATTAATTGTTGTCAATAGAAATAAGGTTTCCATATCGGAATCCGATTATGTAGTTGAAACAGGAAAAGCTTATGGAGCAGAGTGCACCATAAAATTGGAAGAAAAGAATTTCAATGTGCTTACAACTTATTCCTATGGCTTTGTCAACAGATTTGATGGCCAGCAGACTTATCCAACTGTTTTCGATAGACGGCACAATTTAAATGTTTTGACCACTTACAATTTTGATCGAAAAGGTGATTTTTCTATAAGCCTCAGATGGAATCTTGGCTCAGGATTTCCTTTTACAAAGACACAGGGATTTTACAATCAATTGACCTTTGCTGAAGGCGCTAATACCAATTACCAAACAGAAAATCCGGACCAAGTCGGAATTATCTACAGTCAGATAAGAAATGGTGGCCGACTGCCATATTACCATAGATTAGATTTTTCCGCCACAAGAAAATTTGTTTTTTCAAAGCATAGTTTTATGGAAATATCCGCCAGTTTGACAAATTCGTACAACAGAGACAATATTTTCTATTTTGATAGAGTAAAATACTCAAGGGTTAATCAATTGCCTATTCTACCGGCTTTGTCTTTAAGATTTGGATTCTAATTTGCTTACTCACATGTTATTTAATTGGTAATCAATATTTTAAAGTTCTTCTATTCTGTTCTAGGTTCAACTTGGTTTGACCTGGCCTCAGTTAATTTGGATTGATTCGATGATAGTAGCATGTAGATTTTAGGCTATATTTTACAAAGAAATTTGTTCTTTTCTAAAATTTTGTTACCTTTGCAGCCGTTAAAAACCTAAATAGTGTGATTTTCACAGGAATTGGGTTTGATTTTCAAATACTATAAAATTTTAACAAAAAAATGGCAGTAAAAATTCGTTTGGCTAGAAGAGGCCGTAAAAAAGCACCATTCTACCATATTGTGGTTGCTGATGCTAGATCACCAAGAGATGGAAAGTACATAGAGCAAATAGGCAGTTACAATCCTCTTACAGTTCCGGCTACTATTGAGCTTGATAGAGAAAAAGCTTTTGATTGGCTTTCAAAAGGAGCACAACCAACAGACACAGTATCCGCAATCCTTAGATTTAAAGGTGTATTGCTTAAAAAACACCTTATGAGAGGCGTGAAAAAAGGCGCTCTCACTACTGAACAAGCTGATGCACAATTGACTGAATGGATCAATGCTAAAGAAGCTAAAATTCAAGTAAGAATTGATAAAACAGCGCAGGAAAAAGCTGACTTCAGAAAAATGGTTTCTGGCGAAATCAAAGTAGTCAAGCAAGTAGCAGCAGCGGTTGAAGATCAAGTGGCTTTTAGAGCGGAAGAATCAGCTTCTGAAGAAGACAGAGCTGCATTTAGAGAAGACACACCTGAAGTAGAAGTGGAAGTGCCTAAAGCAGTTGAGGCAGAGATTCCTGCAACAACAGATCCTGAAATTCCTGCATTAGAAGCAGCATCCGAAACTACGGAGACAGCAGAGTAATTAATTTCCCAATTTAAGTTGGGGCATATATAATTTAAGGAATAATAAACCTGGTAGAGCCTAAAAATTTTACCAGGTTTTCATTTATTAATAGAATAAAAAAACAACAAAAAATGGAAGCTTTACACAGTGCTTATGAAAGTGCATTAAGACAAGTTGCTGATCAAATACAAAATTCAGAAAACCTTAAGACTTATCTGGAAGAGGAAGACGAATCTTTGTATAAAGCCCTCCAGGATGAATTTGAACCACAAATAAATTCCATTTATGAACAAGTTGCCAATGATTACCCTTTGATGCTTGAAAGTTTAGAAAAATTATTGTTAGATGAATCATTTGAAGGTTTATTTTTACCGAAAATATTAGGTTACGCCGTATTAAGAGGTTATGTGGATTCAAATATTAAATATGCTGTACCTCAAAATCATTTCAAAGAAATTTTGATTGCCATATGCAACTCACCAAATTTTGAGCAAATAAAGAAAAGAATTGGTCAGACAACGCAGATAGGTTTTGCATTGAGTAGCGATATTTGGATTACCAATCTTATTGATGGCATTGAAAATAAAAAAATAAAAACTTTTCTCAACAGCTTGAAGTCAGACCAATATAGGGATGCTTCCAAAAGAAAAGAGGCTTACCTGAAATACAAGAATCAATTTACTTCAGTCAATTACCATTCTGCCGATTTTCCTCAAAACTCTGTCCAATTGGTAGCTTCCTATCATTCCTTAAAAGATTTTTTGTTATATCGAACTAGTGATAGCCTGGACAATGAAAGCTTGATACCGCACATTGGAAATTTTCTTACGAATAAGTCTTTGCGAGGGAAAAACGAATTTTTGGACATTTTCATTATTATAGGCCTTAAATTTCCCTTGCCTGAAGCCATGGGACAGGAGTATACCAATACATTCAAAGAAATCGTTGCTTCTGATACGAAGGCTGTTACCAATTTCTTTGACCTTTATGATATAATGCTTAATGAAGCTATAATCCGTCCTGAGGATGAAATAAGATTGAGTAACTTGATTGGTAATATTGATTCTGTTGAAGTCAGGTCTTATTTTAATACTGTGGGTGAAATTCACTCAAAAGGCTTTGTCCATGCTGATGCCATTGAAGCAGTGAGATCTTTTTATGATATACATGAAGGCTTGTCACAGGAAAATGAATGTGTCCGTGCAGTGATCATGGGCTACATTACAAGATTTCTTGACAAATTGGAGCCTGAACAGTATGCTGATTATTTTGAAATCAATAAGATAATCACTGCTTATATTGGTATTTTTTCAAATGAAAGATTCAATCAGGCCATTAAAGAATCAAGCCTCAATTATGTTAAAAGATGTTTTGAAGTATATACAGATAAGAGAAGTAAAGATTACCAGGACATTAAAAAATTTGTAGCTTCAACCTATTTGGAACTTGGATTTCTAACCCAAAAACAAGTGGTAGAAATGTTTAAAACGAAGAGAAAGCCTGTATAGAAATATTCTTTTTATAGAAGCTGTAGATTGCTTTAGTTAGAACAAAAGCTGTTATTTCATAGTGAAGTTATCTGTAAAAAATGGGCTATTAAATGGCAGTTATGCTTTACTTGAAGACTGATTTCAAGTCTTTGGCACCATCAAAGTTGAAGTCAAATTTACTGAGTTCTTCAAAGAAAATATTGCCCGTCAATATTAAGTAAATATTCTTATTTTGTAATTTACCTACAGCATATACTTTGCTAAGTGTTTCTCCACTGGAAATGGCATACACTTTTGCATTGACTTCTTTGTTTCGCACATTAATGAGTGTTTCATATTTTTCTTTTGTAAGCGCAGTCTTTACTTTTGTTTCATCAGATACGCTAATGTCTTCTTTGCCTTGGAACATGAAAAATTCGCAACCTTCTATTTTTGATTTTAAATCAAGCGTTTTATTTCGAAGCAGGTTGCTCAAATCACCTTTGAAACTCAAACTTACAACGTTTTCATCGTTCTTATATTTTCTGAATATTTTTTCAACGTTGGATTGTCCATTGACAAGACCTGCAACAGACACCGAAAGTACTAAAACGAATATAATTTTTCTAATCTTCATTTTTTTTCTTTTTAAAAGTAAAATTTGCTTTGTCAAAATCGCTAAGTGTTATTTTTGTTTTCAGGTGAAGAAGTACAATATTATTTTTGCCGTTAATTAAGAAAAACAAATTTTTGATAATGTCATTTTTTTCTTCAGCATAAACGTTTATTAAACTGCCCTTGTCTTTTACAGAAGCATACAATTGAAGATTGTCTTCTACTAATTTTGATTTAAATCTTGCAATTAGATTTTCTACATCTATGGTAGGGTTTTCATTAACCAAAATTCTTATTTGTTTTATTTTGTTTTGTAAAAGGTTGAGTGCATTATTGTCTTCGTCTGCTAAAGCATACTTCAATCCTGTATTTAAAATCCATCCTGGCAGTTTTA
>JAYUTD010000076.1:0-5885 GCA_043755305.1 Saprospiraceae bacterium | reverse complement strand
ACAATCTTAGATTTGATTATGTCCTGGCCCGACTTGGGGTCTTTTACATTGCGAAGTGCGGCTACTATTTTATTGTGGTCTATCATATATTAGGTAATCTCTGCTTTGTTTTAAATAAATTTTTTATGCCATGAAGCCTTTAAAGGTACCAGCCAATGTTTTAAAAAATCCTCTTTTGTTCTTATCAAATGATCAAAAAAAAGTGTGTCATCGTCAATCAATTGAGCGCTATAGGCGGATTTCATCTCCTGTTTTTTGATAAACGATACGACATCGTCTTTAATGAATGAAAATTCATTTCTGTCAAAAAAATTGATGCCTAATGATTGTCCAAGGGACTCTACAAAATGGACAGATTTGTCTATCGAGCAGCCGCTGGCTCCTGCAACTGTTTCGTCTACAAAAAAGGCTAAAAACCTCTGGTGGAATATATTGCCATACGTCAATAAATCCTGATTATGGCTAGTCCATGCTTCCAAAAAATCAAAAATTTTGGGGCGCACTTCATCCAGTTCGTCATGGGTCAACACTCTATCGCTTTGATAGATCCATACTTTAGCACTATTGTCAAGTGCTATTAATTCTCTGATCATTACATACTCTTTATTATCAGTTCAGATATATCATATACCATCACAGTCTCTTGTTTGTCTGCAGCTTTGATACCATCGGAGAGCATAGTGATACACCAAGGGCAATTGGCCGCAACGATGGTGGCATCGCCTGCCAATATCTCCTCTACCCTTTCCGTATTGATCCTTTTGTCTCCGGGCTCATCTTCTTTAAACATCTGAGCACCGCCTGCACCGCAACAAAGTCCGGTACTTCTGCTTCTCTTCAACTCCTGTAAATCTCCATCCAACTCCTCGATCAATTTTCTAGGCGCTTCATATTCATTGTTGACTCTACCCAGGTAACAAGAATCGTGGTAAGTGATCTTCTTTCCTTTGAAAGCGCCACCTTCGATTTTAAGTCTGCCATCGTCCATCAAATGCTGAAGGTATTGGGTATGGTGGAGTACTTCATAATTGCCACCCAATGCCGGGTATTCATTTTTTAATGTATTGAAGCAATGTGGGCAGGCAGTAACAATTTTTTTAACATTGTACATATTTAATGTCTCAATATTTTGCAATGCAAGCATTTGAAAAACAAATTCATTGCCTGCTCTTCTTGCCGGATCGCCTGTACATTTTTCATCGTTGCCCAAGATGGCAAATGAAACTTTTGATTTGTTCAAAATTTCACAAAAAGCCTTTGCTACTTTTTGGGCTCTTGCATCGAAGCTGCCTGCACATCCCACCCAGTAGAGTACTTCAGGTTGCTCTCCGGACGCAAACATATCTGACATTATTCTTACCATATCTTATTTTCTATTTATTATCCATTACTCTTTTACTAATTCGTTAATTTACTAATGTGCTAATTCGCTAATTATAAAACCAGTTGTCACACCTCTATTATTTGCTAATTCTTTAATTCCCACATTCGCAAATTCTCAATTTCACTAATAAAAAGCAGTTGATTTACTAACCCAATTTGCTAATTAGCTAATTTGCTAATTCTCACATTCCTTCATTCCCTCGCCCACGCTGCTCTTTCCTGCGGCACTTGCCATACACTGCCTTGGTTTTCCATACTTGTAAACATTGGTGTCCATGACTCCGCAGTGGAAGATTCGGTCAGCACTTCATACCTCCTCAATTGCAATATAATGTCCAATGGATCTATCATTACCGGGCAAGCTTCCACACATGCATTGCAAGTAGTGCACGCCCTGATTTCTTCTTTACTGATAAGGTCAAACAAGCTTTTGCCGTCATTGAAATTATGTTTTGTCAATACAGATCTGTCTTTTGCATCTGCTTTTATAAATTCAGGTTTGCCGCTTCTCAATTTGCTGCCTATTTCAGTAGCACGGTCTCTTACGTCCATCATTATTTTTCTGGGCGACAATTTCTTACCGGTTATACTGGCAGGACATTGGGCTGTGCATCTGCCGCATTCCGTGCAGCTGTAAGCATCCAATATATTTTTCCAACTCAGGTCCATGACATCATTGGCACCAAATTTTGGCAACTCTTCATTGAAATCCTGGCTTGCTTCTTCAAGGCCCATCATAGATTTTACTTCGTGCATAATCTCAGGCATATTGGTCATCTCCCCTCTTGGTTTCAATTTATTGAAAAAGATATTGGGAAAAGCTAAAAATATATGCAAGTGCTTGGATACCGGCAAATAAAGTATAAATCCAAAAACTACGAATACATGCAACCACCAGCCAAAGCGCTCCAATGCGATCAATACCATAGTAGGCAGTACAGACAATACGCTGCCTACTACTGCACTTACCGGCATAAAGCCCAGCGGGTGGTAATGCTCAGGCATCCTTGTCTGTAATACATGGTCGGCCCCATTCATGGAAAATATACCTATTACCAAAAGTATTTCACCTAGCAAAATAAAATTTGCATCCAATTTTGGCCAACCATTCAATTCGCTTTTTACAAGCCTCGGCACTTTCAAAATATTGCGCCTGTACAGAAAGGCAAATGTCGCTACCAAAGCAAGCAATGAAAGTATTTCTATAAAACCTATTATAAAACTATAAAAACTACCAAGGAAGGAAAATGCTCTGTGTGTCCCAAAAATACCGTCGATAATAATTTCTATCAACTCTACCTGTGTCAATAAAAAAGCGGTATAGATAAAAAAATGAAGCACTGCGGGTATCCAATTTTTAAACATTTTCTTCTGGCCAAATGCTACCAAAAGTACATTCTTCCATCTCACCTCATTATTGCCGGCGATCGCTTCATCCTGGCCCAACTTAATATTATCATAAATTTTTTTGTATGACTTTGAGGCTGTAAAAGCAACGAACAACAATAGTACAATGAAAATCAGTGAACCCATATAAAGCTGAATTTTTGTATGTGCAAAGATAATTTAATTTGCCAATCAATCCTATCTTATTTTATTAATAATCTCAGCCCACAGCTATTAAAATTGCTCCAAACATCTTTTGCTATTAAATAGGGCAAAACACCAAAAAAATAGTAAATTGCATCTACATTACAACAAAAATATTTTATGTTAAAGGATTTGGATCAAATTGTAGAAAGGTGCCGCAATGGTGATGCCTTGGCCCAAAAAGGGCTCTATGAAGGCTACAAATCCATCCTTTTTGGTATATGCCGCAGGTATATCAACAACAATGAAGACGCTGAAGATACATTGGTGCTTTCGTTCGTAAAAATATTCTCACACATCAATGATTATAACCATGAAGGAAGCTTTGAAGGGTGGATGAAGAAAATCACCGTCAATGAATCTCTAATGCAGTTGAGAAAAAAGAAAGTATTTACAGCAGAATTGGAAATTGACATTATCGAATTGTCTGAGGAACCGCATTATGAAAATGAAATGCAGGATGAAAACATACTCGCACTTATGGATCAACTGCCTGACGGATGCAGAGCCGTACTTAACCTATATGCCGTAGAAGGGTACAAACACAGAGAAATCGCTGAGCAACTCAATATAAGCATCAATACATCTAAATCGCAACTGATACTGGCCCGCAAGAAAATGAGAGAATTGATTGAAAAAAAATTAAACATTAAAAACCTCAATCAAGAATAAAAATTATGGACAACAAACTTAAAAATTGGGCCGATAACTTTAGACCTGAACCAAAAGAAGAGGTGTGGTTAAAAATAGTAGTGAAAAAAAGTACCCCGCCAAAAGGCAAGCTTTCTCTTAGGCCCAATGTTGTTATAGCCTCTATCCTTATCATTGCCCTTTGCATCCTTATCATTGCCCTCAATTATTTGTATATATTCAGACACCAAGCCAATAAATCAGGCCAGGGCAAAGTAAAAACTGAAGAGCATAAATAAATCAATCTGGACAAAAATTAAAGGTAAAATTGCACCGGATGAAAACCACCCGCTAATTTTCAACAAGCCATAAACGGCTTACTATACCATTGAGGGAAAAGGAATAATACCCTAAAGAAGCAAAAGCTATTATAAAATTAATGCCGTATAATATTTTGAAAATAATTGTCCCGCTTATAATTTCAAAATTTAATTTTACATTTTTTCAAGTTTATACTTAAATAAATTAAAATATGCCATAGCCTAAAACACTTATTATATATTATTTATATTTGGCATCTATTAACTCTATTTTCAAACCTTTAAATGAAATAAAATGAAAATTAAATTTACTATCTATGCAGCTTTACTGCTATTCGCTCTTTCATGCAACAAGGAAGCCGCGGACAAAAACGAGCAAACGCCTATGTCTAAAATGGAAATCTACCAATTTATCACCGGTGAATTGCAGCGTACCCAAAAAGCGTTTGACTGGCAAACGGCCAGCGACCGATTGATATTTAGTGCTGGAATCCAGTCCGATGGTGTATTTTCCATTGGCTATCAGCCGGCAGGATTTCAAAACATAAAGGATAAAATCCATGAGATCAACTTAAACGATGAAACTTGGGTGAAGGCAAGAAAAAAAGTTGAAGCTACGATACTGGACATGGAAAAAACTACAAAAACAGCGGAGGGCATCAATATCCTTGCACCTGTTGACCAAAAATTTCCTCAAGTATTCGCCTTTATCAAAAACCCGGCTTTGGTCAGCAAATTGCGGTCCATGCCGGAAGTTAGATTTGTAGAACCTACAGGCTATAATCTAGCACCGGAAGCTGTAGATAGATCAGGATCAGGTTGTAGTGGCGACCCCAATTACAATATAAATACTGCCGACTACACTACCCTGTCTCCTGCAAGCAAGCAAGCATGGAATTTTGTCAACCACAATATTCCTACAGCCTGGGCACAGGGCAAAGGCGCTGGTGTAACCGTCTGTATAATAGATACAGGTGCAAGTGACAACCAGGACAACCTAGGCAGTCAATTTGCCTCTGGAAATAGCACCGGCCGAACCATCGAAAAATTGAGTACACATTATTCTGGTGCCTGGTGGTGGACTTCGCTCGACCCACCACACGACCAATGTGGTCATGGCACATCTATGGCAGGACTGGCTGCAGGGCCATGGAGCAATGATGGCAATGCACTCGGTGCAGCCTACAAAGCAAACCTACTCACCATTAGGGCTGTAGAAGACGTACTCATCAACACTACCAATGAAACCAATGGTGTAAAGGACGCCTTGTACATAGCTGGCAATAAAACTGCAGTCAAAGTCATAAGCATGTCCATAGGCTCTCCCATCTCAAGCAGTACAGTTGCTGATGGTATCTACTATGCATACAACAAAGGCAAGATGATATTTGCAGCTGCAGGTACATCCTATTCATGGACTACCTGGTATGGCGTCATATTCCCCGCATGGATGCCGGAATGCAATGCAATCACAGGTGTAAAAGAAGGCACAGCAAACACAAAATGTGACGTATGCCACCAAGGTGCAGAAGTTGATTTTACTGTAGTCATGGAGCGTTTGGCCAATGCCGATAGAAATAGCATTGCTTTGGCCTTGACTGCCAATCAACCGAAATACATAGGCGGCTCATCATGCGCTACTGCTACTACTGCAGGGGTTGCGGCCATGCTCTGGTCCAAAAAGCCTACAGCCACCAGGGCAGAAATATTCAATGCGCTTAAGGTGACGGCACAGTTTTATCCAAATATCAGCAGCAATTTAGGTTGGGGCCGCATCAACGCTGCCGCAGCTATGAATAATCTTTAAAACAAACAAAGACCGAAATAAAAATCAAGCCTGATTCCCCGTGGAATCGGGCTTTTTGGTTATTGCATAAAATTAATAAAAAACAAATTAGGTTTTTAAGATTAAAAACCTATCTTTGCAGTCCTAAATATCGCGGGATGGAGCAGTTGGTAGCT
>JAYUTD010000075.1:0-2343 GCA_043755305.1 Saprospiraceae bacterium | reverse complement strand
TAGGAGGCAAGCCTATGGTGCAGTTGGTATATGAGCAAGCCCTGAAAGTACCCAATATTCACAAAGTAATCATTGCCACTGACCACAGTAAAGTATTTGATGTATGTCAGGGTTTCGGTGCTGAGACAATGATGACATCCGTCAATCACTTATCGGGCACAGACCGGATAGGTGAGGTCGCGGGTGAGCATGACAGCTTTGATTTTTACATTAATGTACAGGGTGATGAACCAATGATTGATCCGGTTATGTTGGGCAATTTCAATCTATTCCTGCAAACCGGCAAATTTGAAATTTGTACGGTATGCGAGAAGGTGAAAAATGAAGTTGATTTATTTGACTTCAATGTTGTGAAACTGGTAAAAAGCATTGACCAAAAAGTACTGTATTTTAGCCGTAACGCAATACCCGCAAATAGAGACAAAGCCTACAAAGATTGGTTTCAAAACCATATTTATTATAAGCACTTAGGTATCTATGGGTTTTCAAAATCCGCCATTGCTAAGATCGTCCTTCTGCCTGCTTCTTCATTGGAATTGACAGAATCTTTGGAGCAACTGCGGTGGATGGAAAATGGCTACAGCATAGGGGTAATGGAAAGCAATAGTTACTCCATAGGGGTTGATTCACAAGAAGATTTGGATAGGGCCAGAGCACTGCTTGGTACGGCATAGCTTTATTGGTAAGTGCCCATAGTCATCCTGTATCATTTATTGGTCATATTGTTGTAAAAACTTGTGCAATTCCTTAAAAAGCATTAGTTTTGAGTTCTAAACATATTATGATATAAAATAATAAAATGAAGAATTTTTATTTGCTTAGCCTGCTTACTCTCTTTACCCTAAATTTAAACAGTCAGATAATTAGAAATGAAATCATCGTTAAAAGTTTTGCAAATAGCGACTTTTTAGAGTCTTCATTTACTACAGAAAGAAGCGGAGCCATTCAATCTTTTAGATTGATTAGTGAAGACCTGGCAATGTACAGCATCTATTTTGACTATGATTTGACTGACGAGGATTTGGCAGATATCAATAGAAGCAAAGGTGTAGAGTATGCAGTATTCAACGTCTTTGCGCAAAAAAGGGCTAAGCCCAACGATGAGCTTTTTGCCAAACAGTGGGCTATAGAATTTTCAAAAATAAATAAAGTATGGGATGTCACTACGGGAGGCAAACTCGATGATGGACAAGAATTAGTAGTCGCAGTAATAGACGATGGCATAGATATCACCCACCAGGATATATCAGGAAATATTTTTATCAATAAAAATGAAAAACCATTTGACAATATTGACAATGATGGCAATGGATATATAGACGACTATCAAGGCTACAATATCAATACTGCCAATGGAGACCCAATATCTTTGAGTCATGGTACCGGAGTGGCAGGTATTCTGGGTGCTACGGGCAATAACAGTGTAGGCATATCAGGGGTAAATTGGAAAATAAAAATACTTCCGGTTTATGGTGTAAACAAGCTTGATGAAATCATAGCATCTTACTCTTACATTTTAAAGATGAAGAGATTGTACACTGAGACAGATGGAACGAAAGGTGCATTTATAGTAGTATCAAATTATTCTGGAGGTATTGCAAAAGTATTCGGAAACGTAGAGCCCTACCGTACCTGGTGTGCGCAATATGAATTGCTTGGTTTGGAAGGAATATTGAATGTAGGTGCTACCGATAATGAGAATGTCGATGTTGCTATAATAGGAGATATGCCCTCAACATGTACTTCTGAATTTTTCATAAGTACTACTAATTTAGAACAAAGCGGGAAAAAAGTACCCAGAGCAGGATACAGTAAAGAATACATTGCTTTGGCTGCTCCGGGAGAAACACTTACCACATTAAAAACAAATAATAAATACGAGGTTGATTTTTCAGGCACTTCCGCATCAGCACCTATGGTCGCAGGTACCATTGCATTGCTTTATTCTGTGCCCTGCTCTTCTTTTGCCAATTTAGTGAAATTGGACAAAGTGATGGCTGCAAAAGTTGTAAAGGAAGCGCTTAGAAAAGGAGTAAAACCTACCACTGAACTTGAAAAGATAACAAAATGGGGTGGCTACCTTGATGCTGAATCTGCGCTGAGCTATTTGTCAAGTACTGCTTGTGACAATGAAATCATAGTGGCTTCTCCTAAGGGGCTTCTCGCAATAAAATATACTTTAAGCATTGGAAATGACCTCATTGTAGATTATCTTACTCCTGATGAATCAGACAATTATACACTTACCATCTGCGATTTGTTAGGGAGAGAATTTTTCAGGGAAAAATTGCAAGTGCCAAGCTTTGGCAAAAAACAAATCATTGTGGATAGATATTTGCAATA
>JAYUTD010000074.1:0-5903 GCA_043755305.1 Saprospiraceae bacterium | reverse complement strand
TCTGCCAATAGTTGCAACATAAATACACCATAGTCTATTTGGCCAAATTTTGTACTTAACTTTCTTTCTACCTTGACCTCAAATGCTTTGCGCTCTCTTTCGTCCTGCTCATATGCCAAATATGCTTTGTAGTGGGCATAGTTGAGGGATAGTGGAACCAATAATTTCAATTGCTCATAGTAGGCCACTTCATCGCCGTTCGCTTTATAAATATCCATCAATATTTCATGGTAGACTTCATTGTAATCTATATTTCTATTGACTTTAATACAATTTAGGCACAATTTTTCAGCTTCATAGCTATAGCCACATTGCATTAGTTTTTTAATCAATTTCAGGTTGTAGACCGGCTCGCCAAATAAAATTTTAAAGAGGTGGATGTAACTTGTCAGATTGCCCGATTCTTCAAGGGTATCCATCAATTCACAGAGTTTTTTGGCCATATCATTGGCGGTAAGCTTTGCAATGATATCATTAACTGTCCTGTGTCTTAAAGGCTGATCTATATTGTCAAGGTGAGCCAATATAGTGCCCAGAAAGGCATTGTTTTTGAAGATGTTTTTGAGGTATGCTTCTGCCAGTTTAGCTATGAATTTGTTTTTTTTATCTCCATCTAGTTCATGCGTTTTTAAAGTGATTCTTTCAAAAAGCACTTGTTCGTACTTATCCAGTTTGGTAGTGCTTTTCCTTGCCCACAATTTATAGTCTTCGATCAGAGAAATAAGATGTTGCATGCACTGCCACCTTTTTTCTTCAGTAGGATCGATCATCACTTCATCAATGATATCAAAGTGGTAGGCTTGCCATAAATTGATGATCTTAGTCAGTTGGCTGGCGTCGTAATACTTTGCTTTGCCCATTATTGCTTTTGCCATAGCTAGGCTTTTGTCCGTGATTATTTTGTCATCCAGTTCGACGTTCTTTTGTTCAAAACTGGACAGGAGCACGTGGTTGACTTCCTTATTGGACTTTGCCAGAGTGTACACCCAATCTCTGAGTTTTTCTTCTTGAATACCATCTATAAATTGCCGGAGTTCGTCAATTTTTTTTGCCCTTATTTTTTTTGCCACAGAATTGGCATCCGACTTACCCCTTTCTTTAAGGTGCAAGGCTACTGCTACTTTGTGCGGGCAAAAAAAATATTTTTCTTCACAATCACAATTGTGTTCTATTATATTAAAAGTCTTGTCGAGTTTAATCATTACATCATAAGAGTCCGGGCCATCGTCAACAAAAGCAATAAATTTATCTTTTTCAATTTCTTCTAGCTCTCTTGCTGCGTTTTTTTTCAGCAATGATTCGCCTTTTTTGTAAAAATTGGTTCCGACTTCTTTTGTTAGATTTTTTAAGTTCATTGTACTATTTAAAAATGTAAATATATTAAAAGCATTGCTTCATTGGTCAATATATAAAAGTTATTTATATATAAAATTGTTGCATTTTAAAAAAGCAAGGGTATTCCCCTAAATTCAAATATTTAACATAAAATATTTGTTACAAGAGTATTATATATGTAATTTTGTTTTAATATATTTTCACTAAAGTCTCAAAAAAATGAAAAAAACCCTCACTTCTTATGCGGGATTGATAGCATTATTAAGCATAATGTGGTCTCCCCTTCAGGCAAAAAGCAACACCATTGACGCTATGTGGTCATTGATTTGTCCCAATGATGTCACTGTAGATTGCAATGCAGAATTGTGGGATCTGTCTGTTTATGGCAATGCTACGTACCACGACCAATATGGCTACCACTCTGCAGGAACACCAGTCGTGACTTACTACCTGGGTGGCTGCAATAGCGGTTACATCACCAGAAAATGGACAATAGAAGACCCTTATTGGAATATACAAACCTGCACGCAGACAATTACCGTAGGAAGTGGTGCTTTTAATCCATCTTCTATAGTATGGCCGCAAATGTACACAGCCGAAGGATGCAACCCCAACACAGATCCTGAAATAACCGGTAAGCCCACCTGGGTGCCATCGGAATGCAGCATGCTTGGCTATTCTTATAAAGATGCACTATATACGGTAAGTGCCGATTGTAAAAAAATACTTAGAAAATGGACCATTATTGACTGGTGTCAAATGAACACTGGCAATAGCAACTACCAAAATACATGGACCTATACCCAGACCATCAAAATAGTAAAAAATGATCCTCCGGTCATCAACTGTATAAAAGATATAACAGTGAGTGCTTTTGATTGCAAATTGGGAAAAGTAATTTCCCCACCACTAATGATAGATCCATCATCGTGCGGAGGAAATTTTGAAATCAGCAATAATTCTCCATACGCCACTGAAAAATTGGCTGATTTATCAGGTACTTACCCAGTAGGTACAACCAAAGTCACCTTCACTATAAAGTACGGCTGTGGCCAAAAGAAAACTTGTCTCACCAATGTCATCGTCAAAAATGACAAAGGCCCTGTACCTGTTTGCGTGGGCAATCTTTCTGTAGCGCTTATGGGTATAGATTCTGACAATGATGGCGTCAATGATCGGGGAATGGTCGAATTATGGGCCAAAGACCTCAATTGGAAGTCCTATTCTACATGCAACAATTATCCATTGACTTATTCCTTTTCTCCTGATCCAAAGCAAACCTCTAAGGTATTTACCTGCGACCAGGTAGGTAAGTCAAAAGTTAAGATGTACGTCACCGACTCCAAGGGAAATCAATCTTTCTGCATAGTCGATTTAGATGTGCAAAACAATGGGGCAAATATCAAGAATTGTGTAGCCCTTACAGTCACTCCACCACAAACAATTTTTTCAGCAAAAGGTGTAGTTAAAAATATTTACGAAGTACCGGTTAAAGGTGTGGCTTTACAAATGTATGATCCTGCAAAACTCAATATTGTAAAAACTACATATGACTCTACTCTGGTCATCGTTAAAGACAGTTTTAAAAATTTATCAGGATACTGGTTGTATTCCACAGAGAAAAAGTGGGTCGTGACTACCAAAACGGAAACTATACCTACGACTGAGTTTATTCTTAAACAATCTACGGATGAAAACGGAAATTATGCATTTGATAAATTTATCAACAAAGGTACCGATTGCACCATCAAATGTCCTGAATACAAAGGTGCATTGGTCAATATTGATAAAGCAGATCTTGACTTACTCACATCACACTTACTCGGACAAAGCATCCTTAAAGATTATCAGCTTATCGCCGCTGATCTAGATCAAAATAGCAAAATTGATATTGATGATATGAATTTATTGTTTAAATTCATAAAAGGGGAGCTTAGTACTTTCGGGGATAAAACCCACGTAGTTTTAGCCAAAGGAAGTACAAAAGACAATTGGTTGTCGTATACAAAAGTAGAGGCTGACCTAAATGATGTCAATTTTACACTGATTCAACTGGGCGATATCTCTAAAGAAAAAGCAGCCGGTTCTCTTGTCAACGAGGAAGTAGAGGCAAACTTAAGGTCCTTGACAAATGCCAATGACCAGGTACTAAAAGTATACCCCAACCCATTCACCAATATGTTGGTTTTTGATTGCAATGCAACAGAAAATCAAACTGCCACTCTTAAGATTTTTGACACAAGTGGCAGAAGCATCGTTGATGAAAAAATTAATTTAAACATAGGTCACAATACTTTTGAAGTAAATAGTTCAGATTTCAGAACCGGAATGTACATATACCAATTGTATAGTCTTGACGGGGTCAAATCCGGCAAGGTACATAAAGAATAGTTAAGTTATTTAGGTTTCAGCAGATGCTAAGGGCATGATTACGTTGTTTTCATGCCCTTTTTATTTTTCATCAAACCATTCTCATTTCGACCATATGCCTTTTAAAGCCAACTTTTTCATAGGCTTTCAGAGCACTGTCATTGTCATCATATACCTGGAGTCTGATTTCATCAAGGCCTTTTTCTCTGGACCAATTTACTAAGCCATCAATGATCATTTTGTTTATGCCTTTGCCCCTGTGATTTTCCTTCACATACATGAAACCGAGGTAGCTATATACACTGTGCTTAAAATACTCCTGCGCTATTTTTATTTTGGCATAACCGGATGCGATCACTTCTCCATCGAACTCTACGACCAAGACTTCGGCATCTTCACTTTGGATCAATTCCATTATGTCATAATAATGTATTGTCCCTTCTTGTAAAGTAGGATCATAAGGTCTTTCTGCATTGATGATGCCTTGCTCAAATTCAAGTAGAATTGGGTGATCAGACAAAAATGCTTTTCTTAATCTATAATGCATGTAGTGTGCAGTTTAATTGGTTTTTATGTTTTACATATGTGCTGAAAGCGAAGTCATCCCAGCCAATATGGTTGGAATCTACTTAACTTACAACTGCACCCAAAATCATCCAAAAGGTATTTCTAGATATAATAATGAAGGTGCTAATATTAAGAATAAAAATAACAATAAGTATTCACTAACTCAAACAGTGAATCACTTTTTTACAAAAAACCAGGCAACTTGTCTTCTTTATAACCAATGCTGAAAAAAATGAATTTCTTATGGGCTATCGATGATTTATATAATGCATTAATTTAATACACTTTATATATATAATGCAATTGTACATTGTATATTTTTATTATTTATTCCAAAAAGTTTCCTACCTTGAAATCCAATTATTTTTTCAATCGTAAAGAATAGCTTAATGTTCAATCGAATCACAGAAAAAGAATCCCTTTATACCGACTTAGAGTTGAAATCAACCTATGAATTATTGTCTGATATAAACCAGGAAGACAAAAAAGTAGCCTTGGCAGTAGAAGCCTGCGTACCCTCTATTTCTGCATGTGTGGATAAAATATATACTCAAATGAAAGAAGGTGGTCGGCTCTTTTATATCGGTGCCGGAACCAGTGGTCGCCTTGGCATTCTTGATGCCTCGGAATGCCCGCCTACTTATGGCGTGCCGCATGATTGGGTGATAGGCATTATTGCCGGTGGAGACACAGCCATAAGAAAAGCGGTCGAGTTTGCAGAAGACAGCGAGACACAAGCCTGGCAGGATTTGAGTGCCTATGGCATCAACATCGGAGATTTTGTCGTGGGCATTGCTGCTTCTGGTACTACTCCTTATGTTATACACGGCTTGAAAAAATGCAAAGAGGCCGATATTCCCACCGCTTGCGTGACATGCAATTCTGGTGCTCCTGTGACACTTGAAGCAGATTATCCTATCGTAGCCGAAGTAGGCCCTGAGTATGTCACTGGCAGTACGAGAATGAAATCCGGCACAGCCCAAAAACTCATACTCAATATGATAACTACTTCGGTCATGGTAAAATTGGGCCGTGTCAAAGGCAATAGAATGGTCAATATGCAATTGTCCAACAATAAACTGATACAAAGAGGCAGGGATATGCTCTCCTCAATGGGAAATATAAGTCTCGAAGACTCAGCCGCATTACTTGAAAAATATGGCAATGTGAAAGATGCCCTCGATTTTTTAAAAGCCAGGTAATGTTTTAATATACATAATTACTGCAGTCCACAACGAAAAGAAGTGGCTTGATTATTAATGCCTACTGGCGGACATTTTATTTCACTATAATTGTACTATTTTTGAAACGCTAAATTCAAAACCAAATTTATGACTCTTAGAATTTTGATACTCCTGGTCATTGGCACCATTCATTGCAATGGGCAAATTGTAATAAACGAGTTTTCAGCATCAAATCTCAGAGACTTCAATGATGATTATGGCAAGGGTGAAGACTGGATTGAATTGTACAATAACTCATCTTCAAGCATTGATTTAAGTGGCTGGTACCTGTCCGATAAATTGACAAAACCAAAAAAATGGCAAATCCCTGCAGGCACATTTATTGCGCCAAAAGGATTTATTACCATATGGGCATCAGGCAGAGATGTAGTCAGCGGTGTAAACATA
>JAYUTD010000073.1:0-5906 GCA_043755305.1 Saprospiraceae bacterium | reverse complement strand
GAATCGAGGAACAGGTAAAGGCACAGGATACGCACCTTACAGAAGATGGCTGTCTAAAAACGAACCACTTTATTATCCTTCAGGGGATAGGTCAAGATTTGATTCGAAGGATGTAACCAAAGCATATGAGTCGATCAAGCGTCAGTCTTCCGCTGATCGAAGTACTTTGCCTATTTGGAAAGATAAAGGACCATATGTAATCGACAGTATTACGGGTCACTACGCACCCGGATTGGGTAGGGTAGAATGTTTGTGGGTAGATAAGAACAATACCAACAAACTTTATCTTAGTTCCCGCAGTGGCGGTTTCTGGAGATCAGTCAATGGTGGGGCAACCTGGCAAAATACCACGGATGGTTTAAATGTAACAGGTGTCAATACCTTTGATGTAAACCCACTCAATTCCAATGATGTCATCATCAATATCCAAGGGGCACTCAACAATACTTCACATGGTGTGTATCGATCGCTCGATGGCGGGCTTACATGGAATGCTACTGTATTTAACCCTACCAGTACGGGGCTTGGTGGATTTGGTTCAAATTTTAGAGTGACTGAAATCAAATTTCACCCATTAAGAAACGACACGATTTATATTACGTGTACCGATGGCTTATACAGATCTGTCAATAATTTTGCTACGATAAGTAAGATTATTAGTGGCGGTCTTGGTCAGATCGAATTTCACCCTACTGATCCCAATACAATGTATTTGACGTATGATTATTACTGGGATAGAAATAAACTTTTAAAATCAATAAATGGTGGTACATCATTTACACAGATACAGGATTTTACGACAAATAATTACGCATACCCAGCCATATCTACGACTAAAGCCAATCCAAATGTATTGTATTTCTCCACTTCAAATGGAATCTGGAAGTCAGTTGACTTGGGAGTCAATTTCACGACATACACTACCAAAGGATCGTATTTTGGGGTTTCCGATTTGCTCGAAAACCAATGCCTATCTGGTGGCATAGACGCCTGGCGCACCAACAACGTGCTAGATGCCAACGCTTGGGTGCAATCTTCTGACTGGTATCTTCCACCTCCTACATCATCCTTTCCTTCGGACTATGTGCATGCTGATTTGCGGTACATCATATGTGTAAATGGTGTTTTTTACATGGGTACTGATGGCTTTATGGCCAAAAGTCCAGATGGTGGGGTCACGTGGTCCATTCTAAGCCAAGGCACAGGCATCAGAGAAAATTACTGTCTGGGTATTAGCCAAAGCAATAATTATGTTGCTTCATTTGGTTCGCAGGACAATGGTTCTACTTATTTGGGGAATTACAACCAATGGGTAGAATGGTATGGAGCAGACGGCATGGAGCAGATCGTCCACCCCACTAACCCTGACTATGTCATCGGCAACATTCAATCCGGTGGCAAGCGCCGGTCAAAAAATGCCACTTTAACCAATGAAAGTGTGCCCAATCCATCAGGGGTCACTTATGACTGGATAGCGCCACTGGCTTATAGTCCTACCAATTTCAATACTGTATATTCTGTGGGCAATTCTCTGTGCAGAAGCAAAGACTTTGGCACTACTTTTAGTACAATGTATAGCTTTGGCAGCAATGTCAATGAATTTGCCGTAGCAGAAAACAATACTACGACAATGATGGCAAGTATAGGTAGTACTTTATATAAAAGTACCAATGGCGGTATCAGTTTTGCCACTATTGGCGGCGGAAGTTTGCCTTCGCATTTTATTAGCGACATTGCATTTGACCCCAAAGATGACAATACTGTCATTGTAGTTTACAATCAGTACAACAATAACAATGCCCGGGTTTACGTCACGAGGAATGGGGGCACGACGTGGCAAAACATTACCTACAATCTTTCAGCCATACCAGCTTATTCCGTTGTGATCGATAATAGCCCTCAAAAAAATATCTACATCGGAACAGAAACCGGGGTATTTGTAAAATCGATGTCAGCAACCACCTATACAGTATTTGGCACTGGCTTGCCACCACTCGGTGTGTATGAAATGGAAATTAACTACGGCGCCAATGCACTGAAGATCGCTTCCTGGGGTCGGGGCCATTGGGAAACACACCTCAAAGACAGGGCAAACTTTGCAGAAATTGAAGAGGTAAGTTTTAGTTCCACTATTGCTGAAGGAGTCACTGTAGGCCAGCAATTCCTTGTCTTTGCAAAACTTGAAAATGCCAATAGCGTCAATAAAATGTACATAAAGCATAGCACAAATACATTAGCCCTTGACCAAACCATAGACATGATGCGGATGAATGATAGTATGTTTATTGCAACAGCACCATTGCAATCAAATGTACTCAATGATAGTACTTACTTTAAATTATTTGCTATCAATACGAACAATGACACCACAGAGACTTATCGATTTATGTACAAATCTGTAGCGAAACCAGCCTATTGTGCTGGCGCCGGATCTTCGGGGACAGGATCGGATTGGATCAATAGGGTAAAAATGGGTGTGGTAGAAAAAACCTCTACTCAGTCCACATATTCTGATTTCACTAGTACCATTTTTGAGATAAAGCAATTTGAGCCAAAGCAGATCGATGTAAGATTAAACTTTGCTTTTCCACAAGACAAGGCAATTGCATGGGTTGATTGGAACAATTCTGGGGTATTTGATGCAGAAGAGAAAATTTCATTCCCCAATTACAATGCAAGCAATGAAGCATCTGTCGCCATTACTGTGCCTCAGCATATATTGCCTGGTGATTATCGGCTGAGGGTCAGAAATGCCTACAATAGTCCTAATTTTGGCGCCTGTGGCAACGTGGCCGGAGAAGTAGAAGATTATACACTCCGGGTTATAGCGGGGTGCAATGCCAATCCTATGGTCATGAACCGCAACAATGCATATACGGGGTCATTAAGACAAGAAATCAATAATGCTTGCCCTTCTGACACAATTTACTTTACTGCATCACTCCAAGGGGATACATTAAAATGTTACAACACAATTACAATCAATAAAGATGTTACAATAAGCGGCCACAATGGTATGAACTTCACCATATCAGGGCTCAACAAAAACGTGCTTTTTGAAAACTATCAAACGCTCAATCTGGTGAACGTAAATTTGGTCAATGGCTATGGTCTATTGAACAGAGGTGGGGCTGTGCTTAATTTTGCCAACTTATCTCTAAGAAAGGTTTTATTTAAAAACAACAAAGAACTAACTGTAAGCAAAGCTTTTACCAATGTAGGCACTGCTACTGTCAACCAGGGTTTGTCGGAGGTGAAGCAGTAACCGCCAAATCCGCTTTTTGGCATCGCTTGGTACAGACAATAAAAACTTAATACTCTATTTACTGTTATTAAGCATAGCTTAGAGCGAATTCATCGCTTTTAGTTACTATGCATGACTATTTAGCACTGAAGGCAAATGTAATTTGTAATGTGAAGAATATAGTGGTAAAAAATCAATCATAACTAAGCAATATGGCATTAACTTTCGATACAATAAAACTGTTAAGAATTCCCTTTTCTTTCTTCTTAATGCCCGTTTTTTTATTGGCAGTAAGTCAATTGGCACCACACATTGATTTGATGCAAACACTCACTGTATTTGCAATTATACATCTTTTGGTTTACCCGGCAAGCAACGGCTACAATAGTTATATCGACCAAGACGAAGGCAGCATAGGTGGCCTGGAAAAACCACCAAAACCTACCAGAGCATTGTTGTATACCACCTTTCTCTTGGATGGCTTGGCCTTAATTTTGTCTTTTGTTTTGGTCAATCATTGGTTTGCTGTCATGGTGGCCCTTTACATATTGGCTTCAAGGGCTTACTCAAGCAAGCTAATTAGATTAAAAAAATATGCTGTACTTGGCTTTCTTGTGGTCGTTTTTTTTCAAGGTGGATTTACTTATGCCATGGTTTATACTGGATTGAAAGATGAAATGATACCATGGCTGGGTTACAATAAATTTATATTAGCGGCTTGTTCCTTCCAAATTGCAGGTGCCTATCCGCTTACACAAATCTACCAGCATGACGCTGACCTTAAAGATGGGGTTACGACATTAAGTTATCGGTTGGGTTACCGGGGAACATTCGTATTTACTTCAATCATGTTTCTATTGTGTAATGTATGTTACTTTCTTTACTTTTTTCAAAAAGTAGAGCTTGACCAGTTTTTAGTACTGCAACTATTTTTTCTGCCAGTCGTTACCTACTTTGGCTACTGGTTTTATAAAGTAACAAAGAATACCGAAAATGCAAATTTTAAACACACTATGCGTATGAATTGGATCTCTTCTATATGTATGAATCTATGTTTTATTTATATGATTGTAATGAATACTGCTTCATGAGTTATATAGCTTCGATTCAACTTGCATTGCCTGAGTTTCAATACCCGCAGGAACTATTGGCCCGCTTCTATTGCAATGCATGTGAGGATGAACTAGTCAAAAGAAAGATCAATATCGTCTCACGTAAGTCTGGCATAGGAGAAAGGTATTCAGTACTATCGGACTTTGGTACTACCCATGAATCTTTTACTTTTTTCCCAAAAAACATCAGCTTAAGCCCAGCACCCACATTATCCCAAAGAATGAAGGTATTCCAGCCTGCAGCACTAAGGTTATCACTTGAGGCAGTAAAAAAAATACCCAACTTTGAAGTACTCAAAGATAAAATTACCCATGTAATCACCGTGACATGTACGGGGCTGTTTGCGCCTGGACTGGATATAGAATTGTGCCAAGCGTTGGGTTTAAATACACATGTAAAAAGATCTAGCATCAATTACCTTGGCTGTAATGCGGCCATCATCGCCCTTAAAAGTGCAGATGCTTACTGCAAGGCACAAGCCGATGCAAAAGTATTGGTGGTATGCACAGAATTGTGCACGCTGCATTTTCAAAAAGATTTTTCTGATGACTACATCCTGTCCAATATGCTTTTTGGCGATGGCTGTGCGGCTGTGCTTGTTTCAAATGATGCCGCAGACAATGCCTATCCACGAAAATTGACCATTGACCAATTTCACGCTGAACTGGTCTATGCGGGTATCTCAGGCATTACCTGGCAATTGTCCGAAAAAGGATTCATCATGAATCTTTCAAGCTATATATCCGAGCTGATAAAAATCAACATTAAAAAAATGATGGATAAAATAGGCTTGAATCCAAAAGAGATAAGTCACTGGGCCATCCACCCGGGTGGAAAAAAGATATTGGATGATTTTGCCAAAGCACTCACTATTGATAAAAATGAAATGAAAGAATCATATGAGGTCTTAAATGACTATGGCAATATGTCGTCGGCTACTGTGTTATTTGTGTTGAAGCAATTGGTTGAAACCAATGAAGCTTTAGAAAAAAACCAAACAATATTTGCCGCAGCCTTTGGCCCGGGCTTGAGCATTGAAACCATGCAATTGAGGTATGTTTAAACAGAGGTCAGACAAAAAAGAATTGCTGGATCAGGTAGATTTGCCGGTGGTGGATTTATACAAAAATCTCGACGAACTGGATTTTATAAATACCCACTTGGGTGGCTATGCGATATCATTGCATGCCCTCAAGCAAGTATTGGCGCATGGTAAAAAATATACATTTGTAGACATAGGCAGCGGCGGTGGCGATACATTGAAGCATGTGTATAGCTGGGGCAGCAAAAATAAGTACACCATCGACTACTATGGCATTGATTTGAAAAAAGTGTGCATTGATTACTCCAATGAAAAACATGCCGGGCTACCATTGACATATATCGAAGACGATTACCGCAATGCACCAAAGCATCTTGATAAGATAGACATCATACATGCCTCGCTATTTTGCCACCATCTCATCGATGAACAAATTGTAGAGCTAATCGATTTTTGTGTCGACCATCAAGCGTATCTTATCATCAATGACCTGGAAAGAAATCCATT
>JAYUTD010000072.1:0-2351 GCA_043755305.1 Saprospiraceae bacterium | reverse complement strand
CTGCTGCATCCATAGCCACACTTAGCGCATAGTCGTCATTATTTGCAGTGCCGTTATATGTTTTAGCCCATAGTTGTGTGCCGGCATTGTCATACTTTAGTGTATAGTAATTCCAGTTGATTATTGCGGTAGCACTAATATCGCTTCGGCCGGTTACAGCAAAACTGCCATCGCCATTTACTGCTATAGCCTCTGGTCTATCATCATCTACAAAATCAAATATTTTGAAAAATACTATTCCGCCTGATGTGTTGTACTTAATTGTATAGAAGTCATCATTAGTTCCGTTATCTCTTCGTCCGGTTACATAAATATTTCCTGCATTGTCCATACCCAAATCCGCTGCTCTATCTGTGCCACCATTATCATACACCTCATTCCACTGAAGCGCACCTGCTGAGTTATATTTAATTGTAGCATAGTCATCATCTGCACCATTGCTGCTTCTTCCGGTAATAAATACATTGCCAGAAGCGTCTACAGCTATTGCCTGCGCCCTATCAGTTGCATTGCCCAAACCGTTGTACCTCTGCGACCAAAGAACAGTGCCAGTTGTAGATAATTTTAATGTTAAGTAATCATCATTTGAATTACCGGTTATGTCTCTATCGCTTTCGCCTGTTACATATACCTGTCCTAAATCATCTACAAAAATTGCATTAGCTTGGTCATACTGATTAAAAGCCGCATCGTTATATAGGTTGGCCCAGAGGCTATCGCCATTCGCGGCAAAACACATAGTCCAAAAATCGTTTCCTACGGTTATATTATTTCCATATCCTGTTACATACACTTTGTTGTTTTTAACAGCTATATCCTTAACCAAATCCGGTCCATTACCAGGTGCATTGTAAGCTCTTCTCCAAATC
This sequence comes from Saprospiraceae bacterium, assembly GCA_043755305.1. Classification (GTDB taxonomy): domain Bacteria; phylum Bacteroidota; class Bacteroidia; order Chitinophagales; family Saprospiraceae; genus JADKBO01. The sequence goes on along the minus strand of JAYUTD010000072.1, from coordinate 1,482 downwards.
AGATCGCCAGAAATATTACGCTTTTCTATTAGATAGTTTGTGTTTTGACCAGGTGCAGTAGTGCCTCCACCCATGTACACACTGCCATCAGTGTCTGTAGCAATGCAGGTATAAAAATCAGCAAAATCACCTGTGCCATTATATTCAGTGTGCCAACTTTCAGTTAATTGGCCTAGAATAGCGTTGGAGGTTAAATTGAAAATTAAAATTATTATGATATATTTTGACATATGATATTGTTGTTAATCCAAAAGGTATACACTCAAACAATTTTTATTCTTGGGGTATACTCAAAAAATAAATAAATAAAATTGAATCTCCGATTGTGCGCCTTAATCACAGTTGGCATTTCGGTTTTGGCTTACTATTAATGCCGTTAACGCTTACAAAGCTATTAGTAGTATATTGATAATCAGTCCGCCCCATTTTGAGCAAGGATTAATACTTGTTGAATGGGGTAAAATATTCCCTTAATAGAAACGCCATTTTTAATATATGCCATACTAATGCCAATAGGAATTTAAGAACTTAAAATAAGGGGCAGATTTACCTGGAAAGTTGAGGCGTCATTTGATATAATTATTTGCTTATTAAACAGAATAGAATATCTGCTTTGTATATTGTTTATACCTATACCCGTGCTTGCCTCCTTAGTCAGTTTTTTCTGCAGGTTATTTCTTATAATCAAATAATTGTTTTCTTCCTCTATATGTATGCTTAGAGGTTTTGCTTTTGAAATGACATTGTGCTTTATGGCATTTTCTACCAATAACTGAATTGTAAGTGGTGGCACAAGTGCAGAATAAAATTCCTCTTTTACATTTATAACTACCTGCAGATTTTCACCAAATCGTTTCTTTTGAAGAAAAAGGTAATTTTTAACCAACTCAAGCTCTTCTTTTATAGTGATTACTTCCTTGTCGCGCTGCTCCAATACAATTCTAAAGTAATCTGATAATTTTTCTACATAATCAATTGCACCATTCTTATCGGCTGAAATAATAGAAATAAGAGTATTAAATGAATTAAAAAGGAAATGCGGATTTACCTGATTGCGCAATGTGTCAAATTGGCTTTGAATACGCTCTCGAGCTAATGCTTCTCTTTTGCGAATAGCGTTAAGTCTAATCTGAAGGACTGCCCAAATTAAAATAATTAAAGCACCTATAAGCAATAGATAAAACCACGCCTGCTGCCAATAGGGTCTTATTATTTCAAAAGAATAGATTACTATAGGAACATTACCCCAATCATTATACTTCTGTACTGCACGCAGCATAAAAGTATATTTTCCCGGTTGCAGTTGGGCAAATATTACTTTGCTTTCATTGGTATTTACCCAATCTTTATCAAACCCTATTAATTGGTACTGATACTTCACATCAGATGGTTCTTGCAGCCAAATGGAAGTGAAATGAAATGTAAAATGATTTTGATCAAACTTAAACTGATGCAACCAATAGATACATTGTTGCATCAGTT
>JAYUTD010000071.1:0-5908 GCA_043755305.1 Saprospiraceae bacterium | reverse complement strand
CATACAAAAGGTCAATCATGTCTTTTTGTATGAAGCAAGCCAGGCCGGGGTCAAAATAAATTTAATCGTAAGAAGTATATGCTCTATTGTCACTGGCTTGACAGGTCTATCAGAAAATATCAAAGCAATATCTGTAGTAGATAGATTCTTAGAGCACGCCCGGACTTTTTACTTCCTCAATGATGGCAAAGAAGACTTATTCATTTCATCAGCGGATTGGATGGAACGAAACCTAAGTTTTAGGGTGGAAACACTGATACCGATTTATGACCCATACATCAAGGAAGTATTTAAAACATTGCTCCAGATCCAACTGAATGACAATGTAAAAGCCAGGTACCTCGACCACGACAAGATCAATAAATATGTAACATCAGGCAATGATCTTGCAGTGAGATCACAAATCGAAACGTACTATTATGTAAAAAGAATGACAGAACAGCGCATGACCTACTTCAAGCAGCTGACATTGGATAAAGAAAAGGAAGACAAGATCAATGAAAATAAAAAAATAAAAGCTTCAAGTGGTTTAAAAAAATCAACCACGCAAAAAAAAGGGGATGTTGCCCTTGATTCGAAGCCTGTGAAAACTAAAAAAGCCACGCTAAAAAAAACAGGTGCTGGCGTTAAATCGAACAAAACCGTCGGAAATACTGCAAATAAACCAAAGAGTAAAATACAAGAGAAAGCTAATCTAAAATCGACACCGATTAAGAAAACAGCAAAAGCTCCATTGAAAGCGGTAAAAAAAGCGGTAAAGAAAGCAACAACTAATAAAAAATAATCAATTCCATATGCTCGACTCAGTAAGTCCAATAGATGGCAGATATGCCGATAAAACCAAAGCATTATCACCCTACTTTTCGGAATATGCCCTCATCAAATATAGGGTGCATGTAGAAATTGAATACCTCAAAGCTTTGCGTCTTGCTGATATCCCATCACTCAAAGGACTGGATGAAAAAGTAGCTATATTGGATAAAATCATAGAGCATTTTGCTTTAAGCGATGCACAACAAATAAAGGATATAGAAAAGACCACCAACCATGATGTAAAAGCCGTAGAATATTACTTAAGGGATGTACTGAAAGAAAATGGATTGGAGCCTTACATTGAATACATACATTTTGGCCTGACTTCCCAGGACATCAATAATACTGCGTTTCCATTGATGACAAAGGACGCAATGCACAATGTAGTATTGCCACAACTCGATGCCTTAACCAGTGCCATCAAGGCATTTGCCGACCAATACGCCAATGTACCGATGCTGGCGCATACCCATGGCCAGCCGGCCAGCCCCACTTCTTTTAAAAAAGAAATGTATGTTTTTGTTGAGCGACTTACGATACAAATTGAATCTTTAAAACAACTCACATACAAAGCAAAATTTGGCGGTGCCACCGGAAACCTCAATGCCCATAAATTGACCTTTCCAGAAACTGATTGGATTGCTTTTGCCAATGCCTTTGTATCGGGTCTCGGATTAGAACGATTGCAGACCACTACGCAAATCGCCCATTACGACCAGGAAGCTGTCATGTTTCAAAATATGTCGCGAATCAATACTATACTTATAGATTTTTGCAAAGACATATGGGCCTATATATCTATGGAATACATCAGTCAGAAAGCCGTGAAAAATGAAGTTGGTTCTTCAGCGATGCCGCATAAAGTCAATCCCATTGACTTTGAAAATGCAGAAGGCAATCTAATGCTGGCCAATAACCTATTCACCTTTCTGGCAGAGAAGCTGCCGGTATCAAGATTGCAGCGAGACCTAACTGATAGTACTGTATTGAGAAACATTGGCGTACCATTTGCCCATACCCTTATCGCTTACCAATCTATCATCAAAGGATTATCAAAACTAAGTTTAAACAAAGTAAAGCTTGAGATGGATCTTAATAAAAATATTGCTGTAATTGCAGAAGGCATACAAAGCATTTTGAGAAGAGAAGGCACCGAGCATCCCTATGAATTGCTAAAGGGGCTTACCCGTGGTAAAACACAAATTACCATCGATGATTTTTTGCAATTTATTGATGGCTTGCCTGTAAGTGAATTAGTAAAAGAAGAAATGCGGGCAATAAGGCCTGAAAATTATATTGGGTACAGTTTCTAAGCAAAAACAAATTTTTTTATTAATAGATTTATTGCTTCTTTAAATAATTATCTAAATTTTTATTTTATAATTATTCATAAAAACCCAACAGCAATTCCGATGGTTGGTTTATTGTCTGTTGTATGATATCTAACGCATCATTTGGCATTGAAGTAAAATACCAGGGCAATATTATTAATAGTTTATATATTACAAATAAAAACTATATATTTACACTTTAATTTGTATTCTTAGCTTTAAATTCAGTATCAAATGAAAAAACTACTCTACCTCTATTTCTATCTTTTTGGACTTACTCCACTTATTATTGGTCAAGAAAGAGTTACTTCTTTTGTAGACAACATGCCTTTTCACCTCAATTATCTTGCCTCAGTAGATGGTAAGGATTATATAATTAGATTCAATAAAGCAAACGACATTGTAATAGAAGAGCTACTTTCTCAAAATGAAACATCTTTTGTTGGCCTCGACAATCTTGCTTGGGTCTCCAATTATTCTAATTTAGCATTTTTTAAAAATGTACTTACATTTACAAATAGTTCAGGTAATACTGCCTATGCCTTCTTACCTAAAAATGAGGATCAATTTAAATTGGATGCATCACTTACAAGAATGTTGCAATGGGAATATAGAAATTACGAAAATGGCATCTTCAAAAATGGCAGTGGCACTTTCTTCTTCGATGGGGAAACCGCAATCACCACTGCTATCCCAAGCAATTATATACCAGTCAAGACCACTAAAGACCATGTATTATGCAAGGTCATTACCAACGGAAAAAATAAGTATTTGATCCAAAATGTGAATGAGACTATTCCAGAAACCCTAATAGATGTAACCAATAAACAAAGCAATTTTTTCATACAAAACAATAAAGTCTATTTTTTGGATAATGAACTTAATCTCGCTGCTTATGACATCACAGCAAAACAAAGGACTATAACGGGTATAGCATCTGAATTTGACAAAAATAATAATTATGTTCACATTGACGGGAATAATGCGTTGATTTATCAATCTTCCGGCGACTCAACATTCCTAGAATGGTACGACATGACGACAAAAAACAAGATTTGGCAAACACAATTTTATTTGCCGGGAGCCTTGTACAAGGACCAAATAAATATAGTGAGAGGCAAAATCCTGATCCGCACGCAAAAAGGAAAAATGGCTATAGTAGAAATAGCTAAGCCGGATAATATTCAAATTATTGACATCAACACTTCATTTGGCTTTACCAGTTGGCCAGTAATCAACGACCGCTACCTCTTCATTGCCCATAAAAACAATATCAATATTGTTGATCTCGACAATGGAAATCTAACCAGCACACAATATGGCACAGAATCAAGTGCCGTCTTTGACATTACTGTTGTCAAAAAAAATGATGATAATTTTATAAGCATTTTGTTTAAAAATAAATCAATCAATACAATCTTTGTGTTTGATAAAAATACAAAAACATTACTGCCTCATTCACTAATTAATCCCAAAGTTGGTCTTCCTTATTATTCAAAAATATTTGGATTCAATGATGAAATTATACTCGCATCCAAAAACATCTATAACATAACTTCGGATACCTTATTGGTGAACCTTTCTCCAATTAACGCAACTCAATTTAAGCAATCGGATATTGGATTTCATTATACAAGCACTGTTGATGATAAAACAGTACACTATTCATATGATGGTAAAAAGTTGGTTGAAAACGGCAGTATTTCAGGAACAAAATTTCCTTATTTTGAAGAAACTTCTGATGCAGTATTTTTAGTGGACAATCTATATAACCTGTCCAGGATCGAAAAATCGACCAATGTAACTAAAGCAATAGCCGATAAGGTATATGGTTTTTCTTTGCTTAATCTTTTCCCGGTTTTTAATGACGAATTTTATTATTCGAAAGATAACTACAACATGTTTAAGGTCAATCCCATTGGTACGAAAATTGACCTAAATACAAAAAATGGAGATAACTTTTTTGATTCATATGTAATAAATAACGATAGACTTTACTTTTTGGGATATGATAAAGTTCAAATGATTGATGGCAATGGTACAACAGGGACATTGATTGAACTGGGAGAAAAAGTTAATATTAATATGTCTATGTATAGATGTGGTAGCAATGTCCTTGTGCATCACAATGATTATAATTCAGATAATTTCTATGTTATAGACGCCAATAACAATGTAAATAAAATTGTAGCCGCACAAAACTGGATCAGATCAAGTGCCAATGATAACTTTACATTTTTTTCACATAATGATTCAACCTTACTATTTGACCATTTAAAAGGTGTTTTTTACCAAATGCCAAATTCTTTTAAGCATAGCCAAATGGTTTCTATTTTCACTTCAGTCAAGGGTACTTTTGCTTTGTTTAATAGCAATGGCATTCTGCAAACCTTTAGATGTAATGCGAATTTTACTCAAATAGAGCTTGTCAATGAATTGGCTTTGGGTTACGCATACCAAGGAAAGGCACATACTTATCCTGAAGGTACATTACTCATAGGTAAAAAAGACCTCATTTTCATTGACAATACTGGCAAAGCAAAAACAATAACTGGTCTGCAAGGTTTTGATAAGATGGACTTAAACGCTATAAGAAAAGGCAAAGACATCTATATTATGGGCATTGACATTAAATGGGGAAGGCAAGTATTCAAATTGAATCTGGATGAATTGACAGCAGTGGAGCAAGTACATGAAATAGTTCATTTGAATGCCTACCCCAACCCAACATCTGGTGAGTTGAATGTTGAATTAAAAGGCCCATATGATGTGACTATCATAGATCACCTTGGAAGAAACGTAAAATTACAAATGAAAATACTAAACAATAAAATTGATGCGTCAATGATTCCTAACGGCCTTTACAATATGATCATTGTTCAAGACCATAAAACCTATACTTCCAGATTTATTAAAAGCAATTGACGCAACCAGAGGTGATTAAGTATAAAAAAAAAGCACCAAAAAATATGGTGCTTTTTTTATGCGGAAGAATAGGGATTCGAACCCCAGGTACCCTCTCAGGTACGCCGGTTTTCAAGACCGGTGCATTAAACCAACTCTGCCATTCTTCCATCTTTCTTTAAAGAGTCTGCAAAAGTAGGATTATTATTTTAAAATCAAAACTTTTGAGCTATAATTTATTCCATATATTAAATCATACGACACCATACTGACTGTTATACAAAAGGTTATGTCAAAAACTATTCTATAGTTGTATTTTACATTATATTTGTTAACAATATTTTCATATGCATACCATTTATAAAACGCTGCTTACCTTCTTCTCTTTATTATGCATCAATGCATGTGCCCAGTCTCTCCCTAAAGATGTAGTGCTTAGAGTAGTGATAATCAGACATGGTGAAAAGCCTGCTTCTGGCAATAATCTATCTTGTGCAGGATTAAACAGAGCAATGGCTTTGCCAAAAGTACTGGATACTGTTACAGGTAAGCCAGATTTTACTTATATACCTGAAATGAATACAGGCAAAAAAACAACCAGTGTTAGAATGTTTCAAACCATTACGCCATTTGCTGTTGCAAAAAATCTTGTCATCAATTCTAAATACAAAGAAACAGATACATTAAAAGTAACCAACGAATTATTAATGAAGAAAGGCGTAGTACTTATGGTATGGGAACATAGCACCATACCAGCATTGGCAAGAAATCTGGGGGTCAAAGGCAACCTAGAATGGAAAGGACAAGATTTTGACAGTATATGGATTCTTGACTATACAAATACAGATGCTACAGGTAAA
>JAYUTD010000070.1:0-15415 GCA_043755305.1 Saprospiraceae bacterium | reverse complement strand
CAAATGGAGTGCAAAGGTAAATAATTTTTCAGTCTTGACAAAATATTTGCAATTGTAAATTGATATGTTTTTTTTAAATATAAAACTTACCTAGTATTGAAGACTTTATGTAAAAAATTTAGTACAAATAAGCTTTTTTTGTCCCTTTGAAAATGACTTTTTCCTATCTTGCACCATATTTAATTTAACTAATTTGTATTATAGTGAGAAAGAAGTCAGGGTATTATCTAAAATAACAATACCCAAGTTTTTTCTACCTAGCTGCTACTTTAATAAATATAGAAAATATACACATGAAAAAAATATACTTATTTATTGCTCTATTTCTATCTCTTGATTTTATTTCAGGTCAGGTACTGACGAATGACAATGATATCCAACTCAATTTTGACTTGGTCCAAACACAATTGAATGGTAGGTCAAATAGCCTTGATTTCTTGCTGCCTGAGTACGATGCGAATTTGGTTTTCCATCTTTTGGAGAATGATGTAATCGCTGAAAATGTAAAAGCAGATCACCCCGGAATCCGCACATTTTTCATTTTGGAAAACAATGGCATAGTAGGTTCATTTACTTATTTTGAGGGTGGGCTATGGTTGGATTACAATTACAAAGGCAGAATGTTTAGTATTTACCCTGATTTTGAGCGTGGAGCGAGAGGGTATTCAAAGATTCAGTATGAAAGGCACACTATACCGCTTGGTATGTGTGGAGCAGACCATGCAGACCCCGACCATAGAGGGACCGACTTATCCCAAATGGCAGGAAGTAGAGCAGCTTTTGTAAAAAAACGTGAATATAGAATGGCCATAGTAGCTACCGGCGAGTGGTTTGCTGCAAACGGCGCCACAACAACTTCTGCTACTGCGGCTATTGCAGCGTCAGTCAATGGCATCACTGCAATTTACGCTCGACAGTTAGGAATATTTTTCAAACTTACAGGCAGTTTTGTATATTCCGATGCAGCAACAGATCCATTCACTCCAGATGAATTGCCAATGGCTCCTGGCAGAACTGAACAAGCTGGCATAGAAGTGCCTAAAAAATTTGCAAAAAGCAGCTATGACATAGGCCATGTGCTGCACAAACATAGTACGGGAGACAATTGGTCCACTGGTGGGGTAGCAAGATTGTCCTCGGTGTGTGATGATTCAGAAGGCGGTGGGCAGTTGACAAAAGCCTCTGCCTGGAGCGGATCATTTAATACCAGTGGATTTGACTGGCATTCATTGTTTGCCCATGAAGTAGGGCACCAATTCTCAATGACACACACTTTCAATGGCATAGGAGATTCCTGTACCGATGCAATTTCTGAAGACACTGCGGTAGAAATTGGTAGCGGTACCACTATAATGTCTTACAATGGGCTGTGTATGGCAAATAACAATATACCACCTAATGGCGGGGAAGCTGACAACTATTTCCATTACATAAGCCACCAGAATTGTTTGGATTATATTTCTTCTGAAATACCCAATTGCGTAGTTGCCCAAACATTGACCAACCACAATCCTGCCGGTACATCCAATCCATGCGGTGTGATCAATTTCAAAATGCCAAAAGGCACACCTTTTTACATGAAGGGCAGCGCTACGGATGAGGACGGTGATGTATTGCTTTATTCATGGGATCAATTTGATGAAGATGGATTGGGCTTCAAAGGGACGCAGGGTTCCATTGGCGGAAGTGCAAGCTCTAAATTGAAGGCACCCCTTATGAAGTGTGTTCCGCCGTCCATTAGCAACGAAAGATATTTTCCAGCCATAGCGACAATAGTCAATGGCAATAGCTCTGACCCTTTTCAAGTCCTGGCCAATGTGGCAAGGAATTTTTCTGTTGCTTTTAGTGCAAGAGACAATAAACCAACTGGTGGCGGTATTTTCTATGAAGAAAGGATTGTGGCTGTTGATGGCACAGGCCCGCTTACTTTAGATTATCCAAATATAAATGCCTTGTTTAATGCCGGTGATAAAATTACCGTTAAATGGAATACAAATGGTTCTGATGCGCTTTGCAACAATGCTTCTATCTCCCTTTCGATTGATGGAGGACTTACGTATCCACTTGCCTTGGCAACAAACGTAAACTACGATTCAGATAGCCTTGAAGTTACGCTTCCGGGATTTGTAAACAATACTACTACGGCAAGGATTAAAATATCCTGTGATGATTATGATTGTTTCAAATTTTTTGATATTTCAAATACCAACTTCAGAATTAACAGTTCGTGCACAGCACCTGCGAGTATTATATGTCCTTCTGACAATTTATCTTTTGACAAAGGTTCTCCCTCCCTTGACTTAACCTTGAAAAATGTCAGAGGTACAAGTGTTACCAGCTTTTCAAAAAGAATAACCAATACTTCACCTAGTGGGCCAATCATTGTAAATAATAGCTCAGGTACTGGCTGCGCTACAAAATCAAATACCAATAATGTTTCAACCATTATATCTGTAAGCAAATCGGGAACCTACAATTTTGCAGTAGATTTTGACTTCAATGGCGGATTTGGATTTGTCACCTTGGTCAACGCAGACACTTACAATCCTGCTTCAGCATGTAACTCATTTATCGCTTCGAGTGGGACGGATGCCGGAGCATCGGGGGTAAATGCAAGTGGCGCTATGTCTGCCAATCTTACAGAATGCACCAATTACAGATTGATCTTTTACAATTTTGAAACATACCCAATCAATACTGTAATATCCGGTATTAGCGGACCGGGTGTGGTTATGGAGCAACCTGCCACGCAGAATCCTGATTTCAGCTATACGTATATTGCAGTGCGCAAATCAAACAATATAATATCCGCAGTATCTTCTACCGCAGATTTCACCACGCTTGGACCAGGACTGTTTACAATCTATGGCATAGCCTACAAATCAGGAGGTGCTACTCCACCAAACATTACTGATTTTAACAATTATTTGGGGAAAGTGTACAACTCATTTTTTATCACAGGGGACTGCTATTTGCAAAGCATCAATAATTTTGATTTGGAGGTTAAAGGTTCATGCGCTCTTGACAATGTAGCTGCGGGAGCTACTAGTGCATGTGATCCAATGGATAATTCATTTTTACAACCAATTACACTTACTTATTTTGCTACACCAGCTGGCAAGATCAATGCCGGCGGACAATTGTTTGATATTACCACAAGCCCGCAGACAATCAATTACCAAGGCACAGCCAATGGCTTAAGCACCAATATTGATGTTTATTTTGAAGCAGAATCGGATTGTAAATTTCCTATCAGTATAAAAGCTCCTGTCAACTGCTGTCCATTTGAAAGCGGAGTCATGCCAGATGTAAGAGGATGCGAAGGGCAAGTTTTAACCATTGAAGCAAATCCTAATCTTGGCATTTACAATTGGTTTGATCCAATGGGCACTCTGGCAAGCACTACAAATCAATTGACAACCAGTACCCCAGGCAAATATCGACTGATCATTACTTCTTTGACCGGTTGTGAAAAAAGCCAGGATGTCAATGTATCCTTTGAAGCGACACCTACAGTTGCCCTGCCGTCAGATGTCACTATTTGTGAAGGCGTACAATTTATCATCAGCGCAACAACCAATGCCTCTTTTATGGAATGGTTTAGAAATGATACTTTGGTACAATCCGGAGCAAACAATACACTAAAAGTAGACACAAAAGGCACCTATAAAGTAATGGCAGGAAACTCGGTACAATGCCAGGTGTCAGATGAAATTGTTGTCAATACCAAACCTTCCCCTAAGCCGAATTTGGGAAATGACAAAGATGTATGCGAGGGTTCAAATGCAGTATTGTCTATAAATGACGTTGGAACAATCCAATGGTTTTTCAACAATACTTTGATTGCAGGTCAATCGAGTAAGTCAATCTCTGTGAAAGAGGATGGCACTTACAAAGTGGTGGTAAAGGCTGCCAATGATTGTGAGGGTGAGGACATCGTCAATGTAAATATATTTGCCTTGCCTACCGTTGAAGCTGGCCCTGATGTAAAATTCTGTGAAGGCAAAGAGGCAACAATAAGTGCATCTTGTTCGAGTCAAAATTTTAGCTGGCAGAAGGATGGAGTCAATTATTCAGCCGTTGATCTTACTTTTAATACCAATTTACCCGGTAAATATAAAATCATAGCACAAAACGATATAGGTTGCAAGGTTTCAGATTCATTGGTTGTAACTAGAAATGCACTTCCTTTGGTAAGCTTGGGTGCAGACAAGATAGGCTGCCTGGGAAGTGATGTAGTAATAGCTGGTCCTACCGGTACAGGGCTTACGTATCAATGGTTGAAAAATAGCGTAAATATTGCCGGCGGCCAGCAATTGACGGTCAATACCCCGGGAATCTATACCCTTATTGTCACAGATGCAAATACCTGCTCTAACAGCGATATAGTAAATGTAGATTTCAAGCCAGGTGCAAGCGTAGCTTTGAATGAAACAAGTGTAGCATTTTGTGAAGGCGAAAGTTTTGACATTATCGCAACTACAACCGGTACGAAAATAGAATGGTTGAAAAATGGCACTGTGATAAATGGCGCCACCTCAAAGACACTCAAAATTACAGAGGGAGGAATCTATACTATAAAAGTTTCAAGCAATGTAGGCGGCACCAGTGAGTGTGTGGTCGAACAATTGGCTACAGCAACAGTAAATCCTAAACTAGTAGTAAATGTAAGGGATACTGCAGCATGTGAAGGTGAAATCATCACTATTGCGTCCAATATCAACGCAAGTAAGTACACCTGGTCATTAAATGGTACCGCTTTATCAAGTTCCAAAACCTATAAACCAATAGTGGCCGGCACCTACAAACTTGAAGTAGAAACAGACAAAGGCTGTAAATCTTCTGATGATGTCATTGTCACATTTAGCGTAAGACCTAGTATAAGCTTACCATCCAATGGTCAGTTCTGCAAAGGTGAAACACTGGCCATCAACTCCAACTCAAATGGTACAAAATTCAAATGGCTGAAAAACAATGTCGCCGTACCCAATGCCACTGGCAAAGACCTCGTAGTGAATAGCGCCGGCATATACATTATAGAAGCAAGTTTCAATGGCACTTGCCCTAAAAAAGATACGATCACTGTGGTAGAAAGGGCTTTGCCTGTAGTAAATCTGGGAACGGACAAAGTACTATGCCCAAATGACTCAATAACCATTGATGCACAGAATACAGGCGCTAAATATTTATGGTCAACTGGTGATACCACAAGAACAGTGAAAATTAAAAACCCAGGGGTTGCGAAGGTAAATGAACTGAAAGTGACGGTAACAAATCAATTCGGCTGTAAATCTTCCGATACATTAAAGGTAACAAGTCAGCCAAAAATAAAAATAGTGCTTACTTCTTCGGCGCCAGGCATCTGTGGCGGAGATAGTGTCATCCTTACAGTCAGCGGTGGAGCTGGATATGCGTGGAATGGCCCAATCGGTACCTTTACACAATTGGCACCAGATAAGATCATAGTTTACCCGACGTCCACTGCGATCTACAAGGTGGAATCGGGTGACGAATGTCCTAGCAACAGAGATACCGCGAGTAAAGAAATAAAATTATTTAACTTACCACAAGTATCCGCAGGCAGTGATACGTGTGTCATAAAGGGTAGAACGATCAAGTTGAAAGCCACCGGCGGTGCTTCCTATACATGGAGAACTGATGCTTCGATAGTAAAAGGAAGCAATAGTGCTACACCGGAAGTAGGACCAACCGAGCCAACAACCTATTTTGTCACCATAAAAGACAGCAATGGCTGCTTGCAGAAAGATTCCGTTGCGGTTTGCATCATTGAAGACCCACTGAAACTTATAAAGGAAATCAATATGATTACTCCAAATGGAGATGGGGCCAATGATGTACTTGAATTTATCGGATTGGAGGCTTATCCGGGTAACTCGCTATTGGTCTACAATAGATGGGGCAATATTGTATTTGAGAAGGGCGGATACCAACTGGACGCAGAAAGATTTGACGGTACAAGAAATGGAGAAGAGTTGCCAGCAGATACCTATTACTATGTCTTGAAATTTGATACGTTTACGTACAAAAATTCTCTTACTATACTAAGAGACAATAAATAATAATCACCTACGAAAAAAATAAAAATGAGAACAATATTAGTTTGTTTATTTCTTAGCATACTTTGCCTAGATACATTCGCTCAGCAATTGCCATATATGTCTATGTTATCAGAAGCAAAGTCTTATTGGAATCCTGCCAATACCGCCACAGGAAGTACCATGAACCTGGACTTATTTGTAAGACGACAGTGGGTTGGATTTAGCGGAGCGCCTACTACCGGCTTTATCAACTATCAGCTTCCATTGGTAAATAACAATATGTCCGTAGGAGGTTCGATCAATTATGACCAGACAGGGCCTGTAGCTAAAGTAGGCGCTAACCTCAATTATGCCTATAAGCTTTTAGATGCATTGGGCGAAGACAGTCAATTGTCACTTGGTATCACCGCGGGTGGTCAAAGTTATTCTTTAAATACGGCCAATGCCATAGTAAACGACAATGATCCGCTTATTGGCCAAAAGACTAGTTCCGGGTTTTTTCCAAATGTGGGTTTGGGCTTCTATTATATTTCAGACAACAGGGATTTTAAATCTGACAATACATTTTTTTGTGGGCTAGCCTTCAATCAGTTTTATCAGGCCAATGTATTGGTGAATGATTTTAACCAGCAAAGAATATCTCACGTAGTTTTTGATTTAGGCACACGATTATATAGTTACGATAGTTTTTTTGAACCCAGTATAAATGTCAATTACGTAAATCCTGAAATCATGAATTTGGCACTTGGGGCTAAATACGAGGTGAGAGAAAAGTTTTGGGCAGGCTTAGGCTATAGCACAGTGAGCGATGTCAACATCCAGGGAGGTATTATCATGCCGGATTTTGGAGGTAGAGATGGAAGACTGCGGGCAGGGGTATTGTCGAATATCGGATTGACCTCATCGTTTCAAAATTTTGGGCCGGGCTTTGAGTTATTCTTAAGGTATGAATTTGATATGAAATAGGCCGGAAGTATAGTCCAACTAAAATTAATAATTAGTTTGCACTAAAAGCAAACATCTGCATCTCTAAGGCATGGCTATGCATTTGGGTAAAGCACAAAGTCTCGTCAAATGCCCGTTTTTATTTAAGATGCATTTTGAATTTATTTACTTATAAAAAACACATGTACGAATTCCATCAAAATAAAAGCCGGTATTTTGAGATGACTTATTGGGTAGCTTTACATTACGTAATCCCATTTGTTAATCTAAATCCTAATGTAAAACTAAAAATTTGTGAAATTGGGTGCGGAGAAGCGGGTGTGTTGAAAGCCTTTTTAGACCAGGGGCATTCAGGCGTAGGTATTGAGTTGATCGAATCAAGAGCGACACTTGCAAAGCAACATCTGGCCAGCGAAATTGAACAAGGCAGGGCAGAAATTATCAATAAAAACATTTACGATATAGATCCTGGTAAAGATCCCCATTTGAAATTTGATCTCATTGTACTAAAAGATGTGATAGAACATATTCCGGACCAAGCCAGATTTGTAAAAAAAATTCATGACATTTTGTTGCCGGGAGGCAAGGTATTTTTTGGGTATCCACCGTGGTGGATGCCATTTGGCGGACACCAGCAAGTATGTAAAAGTAAGTTATTGTCAAAGTTGCCCTGGTTTCATCTATTGCCGCAGGGTCTGTACAAATCTATTTTAAAAATATTTGGCGAAAGTGAAGCTACGATTATTGATTTAATGGAAATAAAATCAACAGGCATTACTATTGAAAAAATGCACTCTATAATTCATTCGGGTGGATTCAAAATTGAAAAAGAAACGCATTGGCTCATCAATCCGATCTATGTTAAAAAATTTAACTTCAAGCCGTTGAAATCAAAACTTAATATTCCTTATCTGAGAAATTTTTATACGACTGCCCACTATATCCTGTTTGTTCAGCCTCAATAAAAGCAGAGCCATTTTATTTGACTACCAGTATTTTGGTAACAACCACATCTTTGACTGTAGGGTCCAACTCACTTGCAGCAAATACTAAGTATACACCTGTATCTACCCGACTGCCACTGCTGTAGTCATTGCCATCCCATATGGCCTGGCCGCCATTTGCTTTGGTTTTAAAAACGAGTTTTCCATTGATATCTGTTATTCTTACATCTGCATCTCTTGCTAAGCCCTTTATGGCTACCGGACCATTGTATTCCGGTCTTACAGGATTTGGGAATGCATAGGCATTTTGGCTATTGATTTTGCCACCTTCTGTAGCATCTGTTTTGTAAATTTGAATGCCCGATTCAGTACTGATGTACATTAATCCGGAGTTTCCATCGTAATCTAGGTCAACAATTTTATTATTGAGTAAGGGTGAATTTTCTTCATTGAATTTCATTACCTGGGTTTCGCCATCAGAGGATTGGACGAAGATACCATTTCTGGTTCCAAACCATTTTCTATTGGCACCATCCACTTCAATACTGAATATTTCTTCCGTTTCCAAAAGCAAGGCAGGTATATTGTCTTGTAAAACTTTTCTTTGGGAGCCGATACAATCTTTGTCGAAAGGATCGCATTCAAATACAATCGGACCTTTAGCTGTGCCTACCCATATGTCTCCATTTAGATCAACTTCTACGCAATTAACTTGTGCATTGCTCAATATACTATTGGAGGCATTTAGAGATTTTACTTTGTCGTCACTCGGATCTGCAGGTGTACCATTGTCATTGAAAACAGTCACTGACGGTCCGGACCCTATGGTTGAAAACCATTTATTGTTTTGGGCATCAATGGTCATTTTTGTCAAAAGCGTATTGCCTGATGTATTAAAACTGTGCCAGTTGCCCTCTTTGGTAAAGACTGAGATAGGTTTTGGGGCACCAAAATTGGCAATCCACAAATTTCCTGATTCATCAAATTTCATATGGCTAATTCTGACCTGGCCAGGGGCACCTACAATGGATTGCAGAGAACTTTTTAAAACACCATTGTCTTCTTTTTCCCCAAAGAATCTAAATTCCTTTGTGGCCAGATTGTATTCTACCAGCCCATTGAGGTAACTGCCGATGTAGACCAGATCTTTGTTTTTTGGATGCGGCGCTATACTGTATAAAGCCAGATAGTTTTTCTCTTTTATAATGGGATTGTACTCTTCATTAATATTGGTCCACGTTTGGTCCTGGTTCAAAATATATATGCCGGATCTGTTGAAATCTATTTGATAATTTTCAGTTGCACCGCCGGAGGCAAAAAAGACTTTATCCACACCCACTTCGATGTGTGAACTTTCATAAGAGTAAGGTGAGTCAAATTCCAGTCTATTGCAACCTTCATTGGGTCCATTTGTATACCTTATTTGTCGCCATTCATCTGCATACCATATTTTTCCGTATTGGTCTTCAATGCCATAAATGGTGCGGTTGATACAATTGGCTCCGCCATCAAGGATAGAAAAATTGGCATCAATAAATTTTGTAAAGCTGCTGAATTCGTTGTCTCTAAGGCCGATGACAAGGTTTTTTCCTTCAGCGCTCAGCCATTTAATTTTAAATTTAGTGAGGTTGACATTGAGGTTGACCTTATTGAATTTATTGTTCTCCAGCGAATAAAGTTCTTCGTTTACTACAGCAAATACCCTGTCATTGAAGGTTTCTATGTTCTGGGCCTTGTATGTAGCGGGTAGCCCAAAATTGGAAGCCAACAAAATCCAATTAGAAAAATTCTCCTTGTTGAAGTTGTCTTTTTCAATCCTATATACCCCATTTTCCATAGAGGCATAAATAAAATTTTTATCTGAAGTGATAGCATTTACACCGACAGGCGTAAAAGTAGTAGACCTAAATTCTGTTTTCTGTAAATCAAATTCTATCACCCCAAATGCTGTGGCAAAGTAACAAAGATTGGCGGAAGAAAAATGCACATCATTAATTGTTTTGCTGCCAACTATATTGTTATTGTCCTTTATTGAAGTGATGTACTCAATGGATTCATCATTTACAATGTCAAATCCACCGCTTTCATAAATTACAAGAAGCTGTTTATTGTTTGTGTCGTATTTTACTTGTTTGATTTTGGTTTCTGACAAGCCATCTATCTTTGAAAAATAACTGTGGGAAAGTTCTTTCTTGTCGATTAGAATAATAGATTTTCCTGTTGAAACAATTATATCATCCCCACTTTGGGTCAGATAAAATGATTCGCGGTAATTAAGATGATTTTGCCACTCGCCAATATTCAATTGGGCTTGTGCCGACAGATTACTTTGATGTAGAAGTACAATTAAATAGGCGACAAGTAGTCTCAACATCATTTTTGGTAAGTTTTCGTTTGCATATTTCTAAATTAAAAAGCAATCAAAATTTGTCAACGTTTTCTCTTTGAATTTGTTTCGTGATCTGATGTACTTACATTGATACGTGGAAAAAATATTTTTTCTTTGCACCGATAGGTATAATTAAACGAAAAAAGAAAAAATATATTTCAATTAGGCAGACGGTTATTTTTTCTTTTTAAAATTAGGTTTATTCTTGTTCTTATTGTTATTGTTATTGTTGCGTCCATTGTTCATGTTTTTATTGCCAAATTTGCGCCATCCCAGATTAAGCGGAGCAGTAGAACCTACGCCGAGTTTATTCTTCATGGATACAAGATTTTCTATTAAATAGTCTTCATCAAATACCAATTGATTGTTAGACATTTCTTTCAAATCTTGAATAATGATGTCATCACTTACGAAGTGCTCCTTGTTCCAGGTCCTGTATGCCAGTTTCATATAGGATGCGATGACTTCTTTGTATCCATTTCTTTTGTCAAGATCATCCATGGCAAGGGCATCTTTAATCATATTTTGGATGTATTTGCCATAATGACGATTGCTAAATTGGGTCTGTGGATAATCCATATGGGAGAGATTGGACTCTTTGTCCTTTCTGTGTATGGTTATACCTTCCGGAATTTGTAAATCCAGGTCGTACTTAGCAATTCTGTACAAGTGGTTCCATAATTTTTCTTTATAATCAGCCAAATGTCTATTGGCAGGGTACATGATTGCAAATAGATTGATGATTTCCTCGGCATAAGCCTGCCTAAGGTCCTTATCTTCAGTTTTTTTGAGATAAACAATCATATTTTGGACATTTCTGCCATATTCAGGAATTTCTAAATTTCCTTTTTCGGTGTTGTACACCATTTCTCCTTGTGCCATTTGATATTATTCTACGGTTACTGATTTTGCTAAATTTCTTGGCTGATCGACATCTGTTCCTCTCATTACCGCAGCATAATAGCTTAGCAATTGAAGGGGTATTACAGATAGCAATGGGCTTAATATTTCTTCGGTTTCTGGTATTTCTATTACAAAGTCTGCCATTTCTTTAATTCTGGTATCTCCTTCGAGAATAATGGCAATGACTCTTCCTTTTCGGGCTTTGACTTCCTGTATATTGGAAACTATCTTATCATGTGCACTCAAATTTGTAGCAATAATAAAGACAGGCATATTTGCATCAATGAGTGCTATAGGTCCGTGCTTCATTTCTGCGGCGGGGTATCCTTCTGCATGGATATAAGAGATTTCTTTGAGTTTCAAAGCACCTTCCAGTGCCACAGGAAAATTGAGTCCCCTGCCAAGATAAAGTGCATTGTGGACATTTTTTATTTCTCCGGCGATGTATTTTATTTTTTCTTTATTTTGTAAAACTTGCTCTACTTTTTCAGGTATCGCTTCAAATGCGTACAACAATTCTCTAAAATAACTATCCGAGATTGTTCCCTTTTGCTTTCCCAGATACAAGGCCATCAAAGTCAAAACACTCAATTGACTCGTGAATGCCTTAGTAGATGCAACACCAATTTCAGGACCTGCGTGTATATATGATCCACTATTTGTCATTCTTGCTATTGAAGAGCCTATTACATTGACGACACCGTAGATAAATGCCCCTTTTTCTTTTGCCAATTCCAATGCAGCTAATGTATCTGCGGTCTCACCACTTTGTGAAATGGCTATGACAATGTCGTGCTCATCCAGTATTGGGTTTCTATACCTAAATTCAGAAGCGTATTCGACTTCAACAGGAATCCTGGCCAACTCTTCTATCAGATACTCTGCTATGAGTGCACTGTGCCAGGAAGTGCCACATGCTACAAAAATTATCCTTTTGGCATTAAGGAATTTGTTTTCATATTGTTTCAATCCATTCAAAATCACCCATCCTTCTTCTGCATTGAGGCGTCCTCTTATACTTTCGGTAATGGTCATTGGCTGTTGAAATATTTCTTTCAGCATAAAATGGTCGAAGCCTCCTTTTTCGAGTTCTTCTATTTTTAAATCGATTTCCTGAATGACAGGACTTTGCAGTTCATTCTTTATATTCTTAAGCAGGAATTCTCCATTTCTATTGGCTACCACCACTTCCTCGTCACCAATATATACTACCTTTTTTGTGAATTTCACAATAGGCGATGCATCACTGGCAAGAAAAAATTCTTCATTGCCAATTCCCAATACAAGTGGGCTGGATTTGCGGGCACCTATCATAATGTCGGGATTGTTTTTATCTAGTACAACGATAGCATATGCGCCAATTACTTTTTTTAATGTTTTTATTACAGCATCTTCCAAAGAAAGATGCTCTGTATTAAGATGGTGCTCTATAAGATGCACCAGTACTTCTGTATCGGTTTCACTAATAAATGTGTGGCCTAAATCAGTTAGGGCCTTCTTTATAGCGGCATAATTTTCTATGATACCGTTATGCACCAGCGTAAGACGTCCATCGCCGGAGTGGTGTGGATGGGCATTTATATTATCAGGTTTACCATGTGTCGCCCATCGGGTATGGCCTACACCTAAGGTGCCACTCATGTCTTCGGATTTAGCAGCATTTTCCAATTCGCTCACTTTTCCCTTCCTTTTCACGGTAGTCAACTTATTATTGATAATGCTGATGCCCGCACTATCATAGCCCCGGTATTCCAGTCTTTTAAGACCTTCGAGTATAATTGGATAAGCTTCTTTATGGCCAATATAGGCTACTATTCCACACATTGTATTTAGTGTTTTACATTATGTTGTAAATATAAACTTTTTTCATAATACGTATTGCAATTCATTGGCTTGATTTCTTACCTTTTATTTCCAACTTACATATTAAGGGTCAAAGGCATCAAAAAATCACCTGTTATTTACTGTCTTTTACTCAGCAAAAACTACTTTCAACTTTATTGGATATTGAGAGTGTTTTGGGCCGAATAGCACAGTCCTGTTTGGCCTTATGCTTCTATTATTGGCAGTGATATAGATTTTTCTGTCTAATTCATCTTTTTCAACCAATTCTTTCAGATGTTTTGTTATGTTGATGGAGTAAGACTGTACAGTAGTACCTGAAAGTAGTCCGCCAAAACCAAGTGCAAGTGGATATCCCTGAGCGACAAGGTCAGCTACATCCCTGATAATAACGTATTTGCCGTTTTCTTTTTTACTGGCAATGAGCTGTGCTACCGGTCTATACTCATTGTTAATATCAGCTACTGTCATTTCAATCGAAGCGTGGTTGATTATTTTATCTTTCAGCAATGACAAATCTTTCAATTCCAAATAAAAACCAGGCCCATCCAAAGATTGCAAAAACAAAATACTATCGGATTTTTCAGGCTGATCTATGTACTGCTCGACCAGACTTCCCTGCCTATCTATTTCAAAACTATTGAACTTGAAAGAGCTATAGTAGAAGGAATACTCTAATTTTTTCTTTGTGATGTCAGAAAAGTAAAAAGTAAGTCTCGATATACCTGATGAATTAATAGATTGACTGCTGAGATTAATGCCCAAAAGCGATTTGCCATCGGTGGTGGAGGAGATTTTGATTCCTTTGAAAATAGAATACAATTTCCCATTTGCATCATCTGTAGGTCCATCTTTGATCACAGCATTGGTATAAAGTTCTTTGGCCCAATCATAGTCAATCCTTACCCTGATTTGAGCTGGTAGTTTTTGTTTTGTGCTGTCAGTGTGATTGATGATAGAAATACTGTCTTTATTATTGGGCACAAAAGTTTTTTGGCCTATGATTCTTTTAGTGGATAACTTTTGGTTGGTGTATACGGTATCATTGCTTTCGTAGTCTTCACCAATTTCCTCAACGATTAAATTGTGCACAGCGCCTTTAACGCCATAGTTGCCTATTGTATCATAAGCAATAACCAGGACTGCAGAGTCTAAGCTCACACTTTTGAAAATGGGAATGGCAAGATTGGGGTTATAAATTATTTTATTGTATAGGCTACATTTTATTTTACCGAATTTTGGGTCATTTAAGTCACCGATCATGCCTGTCTCAGGCGTAATTAAATTGGTTTCCCCTAAATTTGATCTGGTGAATGTATAACTTATAGGCACATCAGTAAGGATAGTAGATGCACCTATCGAAAAATTATTCTTGTAGGATAGATCTAATTTTTCATCACTCAACAATTGCTCTCCTATAATTGAAGAATTATTGCAAGCGGCGATCAGTAATGCAAGACAAAAAAAGATTGCTAAATTCTTTAACATAAATATATTTTACTAAGCTTCTACAATTTGACGGTAAAAACTCTCTACGGCACCTAAATGTTCGCCTTCTTGCAAGTTGTTTAACACTGGCTTGTTGCCGGCAGAGGATTTCACATCTTCTTCAAGTCCTGCTTTACCAATGACTACACCGTCAGAGTAATAGATCGCACCCTTATTGAGGTCAATGGTATTGCCATTGAAAAACGGCTTAAAATCTGCCTCAGTAATGTCATTGATTGCAGCAATCTTAATGAATTCCTTATGTAACGTAGAAGATACCAAATCTGTGTATGTAGAATATATAATTTTAGATTGCTTAAAAATAGGGTCGTTTTGATAAACTTTTCGCAAAAACAGTGGAATAAGTGAAGTGAATGCTCCGTGACAATGCACTATTTCAGGAGTCCAACCAAATTTTCTAACCGTCTCCATTGCGCCTTTGCAAAAGAAAACCATTCTTTCTGCATTGTCTTCAAATGCTTTGTTTTCGTCATCGGAAAACATATTTTTTCTTTTGAAGAATTCATCATTGTCAAGAAAGTAAACTTGTAATCTGGCTCCCGGTATACTGGCAACTTTGATTATCAATGGGTAGTCTTCGTCATTTACGATTATGTTCATGCCGGAAAGTCTAACCACTTCATGCAATCTATGCCGCCTCTCGTTTATAATGCCATATTTTGGCATCAGCACCCTTATTTCATGATGCTTATCATTCACATATTGTGGCAATTTTTTGAATACTTCAGAAATTTCCGTCACCAAAGTATACGGATCCATTTCTTGTGTCACAAACAATACTCTCATCTTAATGTATTAAATAAAAAAATTCGGCGTTATGCACT
>JAYUTD010000069.1:0-2368 GCA_043755305.1 Saprospiraceae bacterium | reverse complement strand
GTATTTTAAATATGGTTGTACTACTCTTCTAACCCTCTTCCTACTTTCGCCAACTTGCCCTCATCAGCAAATTGCTTACTCAATTTGTCAAGTACACCGTTAATAAAATCTTTGCTTTTTGATGTACTGTATAGTTTTGAGATCTCCACATATTCATTGAGGGTCACTTTCACCGGTATGGACGCACAATGCAAGAATTCTGTTACAGCCATTTTCAACATTATCATATCTATAACAGCAACTCTGTCATGGTGCCAATTTGTCAATACCGGACTAATACACTCTAACAACACTTTATCGTCTTCAAAAGTTCGTAAAAGCATGAATTCTCCAAAATCTTTTACCATTTCGTCCTCAGGAAAAAATTCTTTGAAAAAATCGTCTTTTTTAAAGGGAAGACCTTTAAGTACTTTTTTGATGGATCCGATGACCAATGATTTGTCATCTTCCCATGTAACATATTGATCCTCAATTAAATCATTGTAACTTTCGCTTTGTCTGCAAAACCTGAATAATTCCAATAATATGTTTAAATCATCTTCATCATTGGTCTCTTTACTTAGGTATTCGGTATATGCTTCTCCTTTCAGAAAGTCGCTGTATATCTTCCTAAATATGTCTTTATCTGATTTTTCTCTAAAATTGTACTTATCAAAAACCTTTTGGATTGCTTTATTTTTCTCTAAGTCCTGTATTCTTGGATTGTCGTAAATTTTAGAATCAAATACCTTGTCCGCGTCGGTCTGTATATATTTTGTTGATCTTTTTTCTTTATCCTCTAGGGCTATTTTAGCAACTTGGAGTATAGTAAACAGGTTGTAAAGGAAGAGTTCATAGCTGGTTTCAATACTTTGTTTGTATCTTTTGATTAAATCTTGACGATTCAATGTCTCATCTCTTGATACGCTATAAAGCAATTGAATTACTTTAATTCTGACACTTCGTCTGCTGAGCATAATTTCAAATTTTTCTTACACAAAAATATAATGTTGCAAAATAAATATAAATTTCCTTAATATTTAAGAAATTCATAATATAAATTGCAATTAGTTCATTTTGCGTAACTCAGATATGAAGTGAGTACAATCGATTGGATTTCTAAAACGCTATCTAAATAATAGCGGTTAAGTGTGTATAAAACGCTTGTAAAATCAATAATTCATTAAGTTTTTACTCATTATTCCACTTTTCTACCCTTAATCTGAATCTTGCTTCAGAAATAGGCCATTTATTGATATTAAAGCTGGATTCTATCTTTTCGATGGATGGTACATTGTATTTTTTGAAAAAATTTATTCCCGTCATTTCTTCTACATGGTCAACACTTACTGCATATGAAGAAAGTGGCTTTGTGCTGACTTCATGCGGAATGATAAATGCAATTGCCTTTATTTCAGGTTGGCTGGTGTCTACTATAATTTTATAAAAAGCAGTTGGTATGGCAATATGTTTTTTCTTAAAAAATTTTGGATTCGTATTGACAATAGGTCCACTCACTATCATGACTTCGTTATTTTGGTACGTCCAATCTCTGGTTTGCTCTTCCAATTCTCTCCATATACCATTGTTAAAACCCCTCAATTGCGGACTCATATTGCTCATATAGAATGTCTCTTCCATCGCCATCTGATCAAAAGACATATCTCCTGCAGGTACCAAATGTCCTCTCGTATAGCCTGAACCTTTATAATCAGAGTGGCTCGCTGATTTTGTAGAGATTAATGGATCAGGATTAAACCAATCGCTTCGTGGTACATTTGGCTGCCTCAATTCTTCTTTGGTCAAGGCATAACACACCCACTCAGCTTGTTCATATTTTTCTATATAGGAGAGTGTATAGAAGTGATGGCGGACAACTTCACCATTGGAAGAATGCAGGAAGTTAGTTTCAAAGGACAACGGCTCTTTTGGTAAAGCGGCATTTTTAGCCTGCGGACCATTAGCCGGTGAAGTAGTAGCATATTTTTTAGGTAAATGTTCTTTGCCAATTAAACTTTTTTGATGACTTTTATATTGATGCAAACAGGATTTAACTATTTTTGAACCAGCAATAAAAATAATCAGCAGCAAAAGAATAATATAGCTGTTTTTTTTGCTGACCCTATTTTTATCGCTTCCTTGCACTATTGGTCTTTGTATATTTTTATTACTCTAATGCCCGGTTTGGCTTATCCTCTATACATCCCTTGTGAATTAAAAGGCATGACTATATTTCCAAATCGATCTATTGCAATAAGTCCGCCTTCACCACCCTTTTCAACTAATTTTTTATTTACGATGAAAAGGGTGGTGAAGGCGGACTTATTGCAATAGATCGATTTGGAAATATAGTCATGCCTTTTAATTCACAAGGGATGTATAGAGGATA
>JAYUTD010000068.1:0-15485 GCA_043755305.1 Saprospiraceae bacterium | reverse complement strand
CGGATCTTTTTCGCAATACTTCAAGGCATTGTCGATGATATTGTAAATTACATTGGTGAGGTGCAACTTATCCGCAGATATTATTACATCTTTGGTCTCATCTTCCAACGTGATACTGCCGCTTGAAATTTTCATTTGATTGGCTTCTACGATGGATTTCAAAAGTTCATTGAGATAGACAGGTTCTATATTTAATTTCAGTGTTTCTTTTTCAAGTCTTGCCAGATTAAGCACTTTTTCGACCTGATCATTGAGTCGAATGTTCTGCTCTTTGATGATATTGGCATATCTTGACAAGCGATGGTCTTTTGCAATGGCTTCGTCTTTTTGAAGCACATCTGCGGCTATTTTAATAGAAGCGATTGGTGTTTTAAACTCATGCGTCATATTGTTGATAAAATCCTTTTGCAAGTCGGACAATCTTTTTTGGCGAAGAATAATCAAAATACTATAAGTAAAAAACAAGACAGATAAACCTGCAATTGAAAATATTATAATATTGGTCCACAAATTGCTGACTACATAACTTTGTCTTTCCGGAAATTTGATCACAAAATAATAGTCAAGATGCTTGAATTTGGGCAATAAAGAGCGCTTTTTTGGCTTGGTCGACTGATCCATTTTTATGTAGTTGCCATAGATCATTTCACTGCTGGCACAATCATATACTGCGTATTCAAAATTTGTATTTATAAAAACATTGGAAATCTCTTGTCTGAGTTGGTCTTCCAGTTTTCTAAAATCGGTAATTTTGGTATTGACATTGACTACGTACACATTGGATGATCTTCGCTGTATAAGATTATACCTTGGCAAGGTAGATTTATTGCTATTGGCCACCAATTGTGCTACATTCCTCAGCGCAATGGTCACAGACCGGTCAAAGTCATTGTCCCGGATATCCCACGACCTGGACAGCCAGTAAGACTGCACCGCAATTATGCCCACTATGGAAATACTGCCAAGGATTAGGACTCGTTTGATTAAATTTTCTGACACTTGATTAAATACGCATTAAAAACATAAAAATAAGATTATTTTTGCTGGAGAATGAGAATAACTTTAACAACTGTGTTTCTGGTCCTGGTTTTTGGAAGTATGCTATATGGCCAATCACCTCAAAATACGCCAAAGGCGAATCCCTTTGAAGTCCCAGCCAGAATAGCTTCAAGTGCCAACCCGCCCCCTAAAGACATATTTAAAGAGGACCTGGAAGGGGGAGATATAACAATGGATACTACTACTTTAGGCTTAGTGAACCCATTTGAGGTCGACCATGTGCCGGTGCGAAAATCAAAACAAAGTACTTTAAATAGTCCTTTGAGTGAAATATCAAAAGTAAAACCACAAATCTCTAACCAGTTTGTGTTCTGGATTATGATTTTTTCATGGGCGATATTGGCCATTGTGATTACTTCCAAAACCAATTTGATATCCTATCTATTGAGGTCAGTGTTCAATATAAATATGATGAAATTGACGAAAAGGGACGAGACAAGCAACAACTCTTTTTTACTTGCGCTTATGTATATCGTCTTTTTAATCAATTTTTCTGTCTTTGTTTATTTACTTCAAAAATACTATTCTTCCCAAGAAGGAATGAAGATATGGTTGATTTGTTTTTTGGCTATTTCAGGTATTTATTTGGTTAGACACCTTTCAATGTGGGGATTAGGCCAATTATTTCCGGTAGAAAAAGAAAGCTCCTTGTATAGTTATATTATTCTAGTTTTCAATATAATGTTTGGAATTTGTATAATTCCTCTTAATTTAATCCTAAAATATGGCCCGGAAAGCCTAACAAAACCACTGCTAATATCGGGTTTGGTGCTATTTGCCCTATACTACATTGTACGCAATCTCAGAGGTCTTTCTATCTCTATATATTTGATAGGACAGGGATTAGTGTCTTTTTTTATTTATCTTTGCATCTTCGAAATAGCTCCGATTTTAGTCATAGTCAGGGCAGTTTTGAATTTAAAGGGGATTTAATAAAAAGATCAAATTTTTACTGAATGGCGACAAGAAGCACTGCTTCCAAAACAAAAAAAAAGTACGTTGAGGAATTCAAGCCAATAAAAACCATATTGGTTTCTCAGCCAAAACCAGAAAGGTCGCCTTACTACGACTTAGAAAAGAAATATAATCTAACTATAGATTGGAGAACGTTTATACATGTCGAAGGGGTTACTGAAAAAGAATTTCGCAAAAACAGGGTTAGACCAGATGAATTTACCAGTATAATATTCTGCAGTAAAAATGCAATTGAGAATTTTTTCAAGATATGTGAAGAAATGAGGGTAAAAATGTCACCTGAGACAAAATATTTTTGTGTAACAGAAGCGATTGCAAATTACTTACAAAAATTTATTGTCTATCGAAAGAGAAAGGTATTTGCAGGCAAGAAAAAGCTTGATGACCTTCATTCTTATTTCAACAAATTTAAAGCCACAGAAAAATTTTTATTGCCAAATTCGAATTTAGGTAATAAGGATGTAGTTGCTTATCTTGAAAAAAACAAAATCGAATTTACAGACGTACTCATGTACCGCACATTATCCAGCGACTTGTCCGATCTTGAAGATGTATTTTATGATGTATTGATCTTTTTTAGTCCGCAGGGTATAGAGTCCTTGTTTGAAAACTTTTCTGATTTCAAACAAAACAATACCAGAATTGCCGTATTTGGACAGTCTACCCTTCAAGCTGTTTTAGACAGAGGACTTCATGCAAATATAGTAGCTCCCACCCCTGAAGCTCCATCTATGTCTATGGCTTTGGATCTTTATTTACAGAAATCAAATTTATCAAAATAAAGAAAGACCTAATTTTCTGACAAAGCCGCTTGTTTTATTTCACATAAAATAGTGTCTTTTATCTATTACTTTGCCGTCTTTATATAAAAAGAAAGCCCGTTAGACACATTTCTTTGTATTATTGTATTTAATTTTTGATAGAGACATGTACGACAAAATAAATTTATTTATAGCTAAGCAGTTAATTGTGATTGCCCTATTTTTTTTATCTTATGCATCTTCCAAAGCTCAAACAATTTGGTCCCTGGAAAAATGTGTTAAAACTGCATTAGAAAACAATCTAAATATCCAGTCTTCGAATCTTAATATAAAAAGCAATGATATAGATGTGAAAAGTGCGGAACAAGCCAGGTATCCTAACCTAAGTGTCGGAAGCAATGTATATTGGAATTTTGGTAGAACGATTGATCCTACAAGCAATACTTTTACCACCGAAACTTTTTTTAGAAATGGACTTTCCCTTAATACCGGCGCTACGCTTTTTAACGGATTTGTCATAAAAAACAGTATAAAGCAAGCCAATGAAAGAGGTAAAGCGCTCCAGGAAGACCTGGAACAAATGCAAAGAGATATTTCTCTTAACGTTGCAACATATTACCTAAATGCTATTTTTTCAAAGGAAAATCTGACCATTGCCAGTTCCAATCTTGCTTTGACAAAAAACTCCTTGAACCAGATGGAAACTATGGTAAAATTAGGCTCTAAAGCCCCGAATGAAACCTTGGATTTAGAAGCGCAATTGGCTAATGACGAGCAAAATGTGCTGGTTGCAAATAATAGCTTTATCAATGCCAAAATGCAGTTGAGACAGCTTATGCTGGTCAATGAAGACTTTGATGTACAGGTACCAAACATCGAGGTTGAAAATGATACCGATATCATGCAATTTGAAGAAATATACGACCAGGCAGTGATAAATCATCACGGTATTTTGGCCGATGCACATAGATTGATAAGTACTGAACTTGGGATAAAAATTGCTAAAGGACAACGATACCCTGTTATTACTATTGGTGGAAATCTTGGGACCAATTATTCTAATCAGGGCAGGGTTATCCTTGGTACGGAGCAAGTACCTTTTACACAACAAGTCTTTATTGATAACAATCCAACACCCGTCAACATCAAGTCTTTCAGAGATGTGCCAATCATAGGAGACTCAAAATATTTTAATCAATTCAACAATAACCTTTCGTATGGTGTAGGATTTAATATCAATGTGCCGATATTAAATAATTATGCAACCACAGGAGGGATTGAAAAAGCAAAAATCAATAATAAGTCTGCTTTGCTCAGTCTGGAAACAAAGAAGCAGAATTTAAAAATCAGTGTACAGCAATCACTTACTGATGCCAGAGCTGCAAAGCTTAAACTAGCTGCTGCAGAAAAAACACTCGGAGCCAATCAGGCGGCATACGACAATGCCAATAAAAGATTTACCCTGGGAGGAATTACCAGCTTTGATCTAATCAACGCAAGAACCAGGCTTGACAATGCAAAAAACAATTTACTCATTGCAAAATATGATTATGTATTTAAAGTAAAAGTCTTAGATTTTTATTTGGGTAAAGGTATCTCATTATAATAAATTTTTGATCTCATCATGACAAAACAAATCGTAGTAAAGAAAAAAAGAAACTGGCTTTTATGGGGCTTACTTGGCACCTTGGCTATACTGGGAAGTATAGCTTATTTCAAAGCAAAAAATAAACCAAAAGGGGTAGAAGTAGAAATGGGCAAGGTCGAGTACAAAACCATTTTTGAAACTGTTTCAGCAAGTGGAAAGGTGTATCCTGAAAAAGAAATTAAAATTAGTTCAGATGTCTCAGGAGAGATTGTTGAGTTATATGTAAAGGAAGGAGATTCTGTAAAAGTGGGTCAATTGCTTTTGAAAATCAATCCTGACTCTTACATAAGTGCGGTAGAAAGAGGAAAAGCAGCAGTCAACAGCTCTAAAAGTCAGCTTTCTATGGCAAGATCTCAGGTAGAGTCCAACAAAGCACAGGCAGAGCAAATAAAGGCACAACTTGAAAATGCAAAAAGCGTCCATAAAAGAAACGAGCAGCTGAGAAAAGAAGGCGTTATCTCCGAAGTTGAATACGACCAAAGCCTTTCTAACTTAAGAGCGCTTGAAGCAAATCTTAGGGCATCAGAGTCAAGTATAAAATCTGCTTTACAGAATGCAGATGGAGCGGCCTATTCGATTAAATCTTCAGAGGCATCACTCAAAGAATTGAATACCTCGTTAAATAGGACTACTATAAAAGCTCCTGCGTCTGGAATAGTATCCTCATTGTCAGTAGAAAAAGGAGAAAGGGTACTTGGTACCATACAAATGACAGGTACTGAGATCATGAGAATCTCTAACCTCAATGCTATGGAAGTCCAGGTAGATGTAACAGAAAATGATATACCTAAAGTAAAGCTTGGAGATCAAGTAGAAATTGAAGTTGACGCTTATTCCGGCAAGACTTTTAAGGGAACAGTCAGCGAATTGGCCAATTCAGCAAAAAACCTTACTTCTACAGGTGGCATAGTAGCGAATTCGGATCAAGTAACTAATTTTACAGTAAAGATCAGAATTGATCCATCTTCCTATAAAGATCTTATGAAAAATGACAATAAATATCCATTCAGACCCGGCATGTCTGCATCTGTAGATATCTTCACTCAAAAAGTAGAAAATGTACTCGCGGTGCCTATTCAAGCTGTTACAGTAAGGGAGAAAGAGGGTATAAAAAAAGAAGACACTAAGCTTACCGATGAGGATTATGAGGAAATCGTATTTGTAGTAAATGCGGATACCCTTCAAAAACAGAAAGTGGAAACGGGTATTCAAGATGATGAATTTATTCACATTAAATCCGGACTAAAAAAAGATTTACTCATTGTAACAGGTCCATATGCTGAGGTTTCAAAAAATTTAAAGCGAGGTGACAAAGTAAGGAAAAAAGAAGAGACTAAAGACAAGAAAGAAAACGCTAAAAAGTAAATGCATGAATAAAAATGCGTTGATTGTATTTGTTAAAAGCGGCAGTAATGTAAAAACTAGAATTGCCAAAGAAACAAATGTGGAAACAGCATTGGCCATTTATGAGGAATTGGTTAACTCTTGCGCCAATTTATGCAATGCACTTTTTGAGATAGATCTATTGCTTTATTACTCACCAAAAATCACTAGCAATGACGTTTGGGAATCCATTGCTTTCAAGAAACTAACTCAAGTTGAAGGGGATCTTGGTACAAAGATGAAATGTGCATTTAAGGAGACTTTGGAAAAATACGAAAAAGCAGTTATCATAGGCAGTGATTGCCCTTACCTCACACGTGATCACATCTATATGGCATTTGAATCATTGAATAAGGCTGATGTAGTAATTGGTCCGGCCGTAGACGGTGGATATTACCTTTTAGGCATGAATAGTTTTATTGAAAAACTCTTTGAAGGCATACAATGGAGTACATCTACTGTATATTATGAAACAATTGACATTCTTTTTTCAGAGAGGAAATCAGTTCAAGTCCTAGAACGTCTTATTGATGTGGATCAATACGGCGATTATTTAAGATGGAAAAAAGGTTTGTAATTCCATAAACTTAAGCTATAGAAAAAAGGCAGATAAATTAAATTCTCTTTTCAGGGATAGATTTATTTTTGTTTATTTTTTAAATCTTTTATTTTTTCTTCCAATTCAAATTCATCCCCGGAATTGTATCCGCTATGTGTAAAAACAATATTTCCTTCGCCATCCAAAAGAAAAGTCTCCGGTATAGACTGAAAGTTTAATGCTTGCTGCAATTCTTGTTTAGTATCTGCCAGCACAGTAAAAGGCCAAGCTTTTGAGGAAACTATTCCCGGTACTTTTGCAAGACCTCTGCTATCGTCTATAGTGATTGCAAGTAATTCCACCCCGTATTCTTTCTTCCACTCAGGATATATTTCTGCCATGGCATCCAATTCTCTTTTGCATGGTGAACACCATGATGCCCAAAAACTAACAATTACAGGGTTTCCCTTTCCTATGTAATCTTGCACATTGACGCTCTTACCCTCTACTGTTTTAATGGATGCTGACGGGAATTTTTTGCCCGTAGTGAAAGACAATAGTAAGAATAGCGTTAAAACTGCGAAAAATGGTGTTTTCATTATTTTTTATTTCTGATTGAGAATATTTTTAACGAATTTAAGACGATAATTTCGAAAGATGGTTACTTATTTAAGATTTATTTAAGCAAATTGTCATAATTGTGCTTTTAAATAAAAAATTATGCAGGTATAACTATCTCACATTGATAATTTTCTATTTTTACATCTTATTACTATTAAATGATGTATAGAAGATTCTTAATTATTGCCAGCATGGCATCTTTTTATTTCTGCCAGGCACAGGAAGGTGCAGTGATTGGGGGAGCATTACAATTGAACGCCAATGTTTTCTTGAGAGATACAGCTATCAATGCATATCTACAGCCTCAGTACAGACACCAGTTTTTTGGTGGGGAGAGTTGGCTTAACCTCAATTATAGTTATCAAGGCTTTACAGCGGGACTGAGGTACGATATGTACCTAAATTCTAATTTAAGAAATCCAAGCGATTCTTATACCAATCAAGGGGTCGGTCGATGGTTTGTCAAAAAGCAATTTGAAAAATTCACGGCGGAAGTAGGTTACCTTTATGATCAGATCGGAAGTGGAATAATATACAGGGCTTATGAGCAGAGGCCTTTGTTTATAGACAACTCATTGCTTGGAGCAAGTCTAAAATACAAGTTTAATGACCGATTTTCCATTAAAGCTTTCGGGGGAAAACAGAAGAATGCCTTTGAAATCTATCCAAGCAACATTAAGGGTCTTGTTGCGGACGGGTTTTTCAGTTTTGGCAATGAAGAGCATCCTATTAATATTATACCGGGTATTGGATTTATCAATAAAACTTTGTCTGATGAAACGATGAACGAAAGTGTAGTAAAAAGTTTACAAAGTTATCTTGAAGTAGACCGATTCAAGCCTGTCTACAATAGCTATGCGGTCACATTTTACAATACTTTGAATCATAAGGGTTTCAATTGGTATGTAGAAACAGCATTTAAATCCAAAGACATCTTCTTTAATCCAATGGCATTGAAAGCAGAGCCTAATGGAAGACCAAATACTATAGGCAAACTTGAATTTAAAACAGGCTCGGTACTCTACTCTAGTTTAAGTTATTCCCACGGCAAGATAGGTATCACCGTTGAAGGTAAACGAACAAAAAACTTTAATATAAGAATCGACCCAAACCTCAAATTGCTAAGAGGGTTTATAAGTTATATACCACCCATGAACAGGCAGAATACCTATAGGCTTACTGCCAGATACAGCCCTGCTACCCAGGACATTAGCGAACAGGCTTTTCAAGTCGATATAAGGTATAAGTTCAGTGACAAAGTGAGTGCGTTGGTAAACACTTCAAATATCAACACATTGGAAGGTAAAAAACTGTTTAGAGAATACCTCACAGAAGTTGTGTATAAAGCCAATTCTAAAACCCAGATAACAGGAGGATTGCAGATTTTAAATTATAATCAAGATGTATATGAGTCAAAGCCTACGGTACCCATTGTAAAAACTGTGACACCATATGTAGATGTTCTTTATAAGTTTTCACGCAAACAATCTTTGCGTACCGAAATTCAATACATGAGTACACAGGAAGATTATGGTTCATGGTTATTTGCTTTGGCTGAGTATGGCATATCACCGCACTGGATTTTTGAAGCCTCAGGCATGTACAATTCAGCACCAAAGAAAACAGAAAAGATATTGTATCCTTCTATAGGGGCAGTTTATATTCAAGGAGCCAATAGATTTCAGTTGAGGTATGTAAAACAAGTAGAAGGAGTAGTGTGTAGCGGCGGCATTTGCAGGTTAGAACCAGCATTTAGCGGAGTCAGATTTTCATTAAATTCAACTTTTTAATAGATATAAAGAATGAAAAAAATATTTTATTTTTTGGCACTATTACTCTCATTGGCTTCATGCACAGAGACTGCTATCATGATTCCTGAATTTGAAGCACCAAAAACCAATAGAGTTGTATTGATAGAGGACCTTACCGGAGTAAGGTGCCCCAATTGCCCAAAAGGAGCAGCTGCTATAGAATCTATATTGGAAAAATTTGGAGGCAATGTAGCTGCGATAGGTATTCATGGCACATTTTTATCAACACCTCTTCCTGAAAGCAAATATGATTTTAGAAATCCTAAAGCCAAAGAATTAGAAGAATTTCTCAAACCATTTCTTGGAAAGCCGGCAGCGCACATCAATAGAAGATTTTTTGAGGGACAAGATTATGAGGCAGTCGATGCGGTCGAATTGTGGCAATCATTTGTTGCCCAGGAGCTCAACAGACCAGAAGAGATGGAGATCAAACTGACAAAAACGTATAATGAAGTCACCCGGGAATTGGTCATAAACGTAAATGCGACTTCATTTATCAATGAAACTGGTTTGTTTAAAACTTCGGTTTACATCACTGAAAGTAAGATAGAGGATGTGCAGGAAAGCCAAGGGCTTATAATTGAAGATTACGAACACGATCATGTACTTAGAGATATGTTGACCAACGCCTCAGGGGATGAGTTTACATCCAACCTTTCAATAAATAAAGAAGTTAGTAAACAATACACTTATACGGTACCACAAAATTTCAAACCAGAAAACATGGAAGTAGTTGTTATGGTATCAAGGTCAAAAAGTGATGATAAATCGGTACTTCAGGCACAAGCAATCAGCGTTAAGTAAATGTCCTAATTGGCCAGGATGATTGCTATTGATTCGTCTTCAGCAGCGGTCATCTTAGCCTGGTCTGCGTCGGTCTTGTCTTTATATCCGATAAGATGCAATAAACCATGTGCAATAACTCTATAAAATTCTAAGGCGAGTTCTACTTTTTCTGATTGTGCATTTTCTGTGACCCTATCTATACTTATGAATATATCGCCTTCAATAATTTTTCCTTGTTGGTACGGAAAAGTAATGATGTCAGTATAGTAGTCGTGGGCAAGGTATTCTTTATTGATATTTAGCAAGAACTCGTCAGAGCAGAATATGTAATTGAGTCCTTCAATGTTGCTTAAATGATTTTTTGCAATGATTTTAAGGCCTTTAGTAACTTGTTTTTGGTCTATTACAGCAGGTAATTCGACATCTTCTCCAAAAAAATTAATTACAGCCATTAAGCTAGATTAAAGAAAATCTCTACTGTACTTCCATTATTTTTATAAGCTACTTTATCGGCTAAGGCATTAATGATATAGACACCTCTGCCACCGCAGCATTCTATTTTATCTATGGATGTAGGGTCTGGAACAGCGGCAGGATCAAAGCCACTGCCTTCGTCATTAATAGAGAAGTAAATGCCACTTTGTTTGCTTTTACAACTTACCACTACTTTTTTATTAAGGTCATTTTTATTGCCATGAATGATGGCATTGTTTACTGCCTCCGTCAAACTTATAAGCATATCGGGGTATTTGCTTTCACAGAGTTTAAATTCTGCTATGATTTCCTGTAAATAAGACTCAATTACACTAATACTTTCTGGATTGGATGATAAACTTAGTTTTTTGTTTAACATTCTTATTTAGATTTTAATGCTTTATAATATTCATCTACTAAACTCTTATAGTGAGCTTTTAGAGCAGGTGAAGTTGTTTTAAATAATTCTGCTTCAGCTTGTCTTTTCTTCAAATATTCTTGTAAAGATGGCGGGAGAGGTTTTTTTCTATCATCTGCGACTTCGCTCTTTCTTTTTTCATCCATTTCTCTCTGTCTTTCCGCTTTTTCTGCTTCCAGTAATCTGGTTAAGATGTCTTTTTGCCTTTTAAGAGACTCAGCGTTCAATCTTTTATTGACCAGATCTACTTCAACTTTGTCCATCTGATTGATAATTTCTTGAAGATCAGCATTTCCAGAACCTTTGCCTTGTTCTTGTTTGTCTTTTTTTGCATCTTCAAGTGCCTTTCTCAAACCTGCTTGTCTTTTTGCTGCTTCTGCAAAATCTTTGGAAGAAGGCTTTTCGCCTTTACCCATTTTCTCACCCATTTTTTGTAATGACTCATTGAGTCCTTGTTGTCCATCAGTGATTTTATCCATTGGAACTTTTCCGGGCTTGCTACCGCTTTTTCCGCCTGGTTTATCGCACATTTGGTTTCCGGGCATCGAACCGCTCTTTTGCTGCTGCATGTTTTTCATTGATTCAGCCATCATATTGGCTAAGTCATTAAGGTTAGTCATGGTTCTGCGTTGATTATCCATCGCTCTATTGGCTTGCCTATCTTCAAGTAGTTCAATACTGGACTTCAAATTATATTTTACTTCTACTACTTTTTCTGTTACAAAAGATTGGATCTTATCATTTCGCATACTGAGGGCAGTAAGACTGTCTTCTATAACACTAAAATCTCCTTCGATTTTAAATTGTTGTTTTACAAGATCTACATACTTTGGTGTTGAAGCTGCTGTTGCTGCAAAATCTTTGGTCAGTCTTTCCTGATCAAACGATACAGTTACAAGGTTTTCGAGCAATTGCCTGATGGTTTTAATGTCTTCAGTCTGTTGTTCTTTATCGCCACCTTCCATACTGTCCTGCATATCTTGTGCCATTTTTTTCATTTTCTTAGCTGCATCTTTCTTTTTGTCGGCAGATTTCTTTTTATCTCCTGATTTTGACTCCTTTTGACTGTCTTTCATATCTTGCTTGATATCATCCATCTTGTCTTTTGTCTCTTTGTCCATTTTCTTTGGCGGAGTCAACTCTTTGTTTTTCTTTTCCAGCTCCTCTTGTTTCTTTTCCAGCTCATCCATTTTCTTATTGAGCTCTTCTTGTTTTTTCTCTATTTCTTCTTTACTTTCTTTATTTTCTTCTTGTTTCTTAGCCAATTCTTCCTCTTTCTTAGCCATTTCCTGAAGTGCTTTAGCTTGTTCTTTCACTTCTTTCTCCATCTCAAGTTGCTTATACAATTCGAGCAAACGCTTCATGTCTTTTTCTTTGTTTTCATTGCTCATTTCCATTTGCTGCATCATTTGCATGGCATCTTCTTTTTCGAGTTCCTGCAGCAGGTCCTGAATTTTTTCCATCAGCTCTTTTTGCTCCTCACTCATAGCTTCTTTCATCAATTCCTGCAGTTTTTCCTGCTTTGCTTTTGTTTCTTCATCAGGTTTTTGAAATTCTTCCTGGTTCTTCATGTTTTCGTCCATCTTCTTCTTGTTTTCCTCCATTTTTCGCTGGAGTTCTTTTTGTTCTTCAAGAAGTTTTTCGATTTCTTTTTTTGATTGCCAGTCCAATTGTTTTTCCTGCAATAGCTTTTCTCTCATTTTGCGGAAATTCTCCTGCATTTTTTCCAGGTCTTTGAGGGCTTCTTTGAGGTTGTCCTTTATATCCTCTTCGTTTTTATTTTCTTTTTCTTTGAATTCTTCAAATGTGGGTTTTACAAAGCTCATGACACCTGTTTTTGCAATCTTACTCCCATTGATCGCATCGTTGTCTGAGACTTGAAAATAATAGGTTACATTTTCTCCGGGAAGGATACCCAATTCTTTGAAATCGATATTGAATTCATATTCAATGTCTCTGCCCTGAGGTTTATTGACCCTCAACATTTGCTCTGGTAAAGATTTGCCTTTGTCTTTTACAACCGTGTAATGAAAAGTCAGGCCATTAATACCATAATCATCGCTTGCGCTTCCTACAAAAAAGACATGCGAAGCATTGGTGCTGTCTATAAAAGCTTCAGCACTGATCGTAGGATGCTGGTCTTTGATGACATTGATGGTGTAATTTACAGAATCCGGATTTTTCAGTCTTTCATTAGATATGAGCAACTGGTATTGATGGTCTTTTCTTATGGATTTTCTAAATACAAATTGGTTTTCATTTTTTCTGTCTGATGCCACAGGCCTGTCAGAATCAAATTTAAAACTTAATTGATCGGTGTTGGTAGTATTAAAATTCCAGGTGGCAACTGTTCCTTCTGGTAAAATCATATCACCAATATTGCTCAATACCTCTTTGTCTCTACCTGTGTATAATGGATAATGCAATGTCACACTAAAATCAGTAAGATTGGGCTTTGCGATTACTGACAAAGTCTGGGACTCGCTTTTCACACTTCCTGACACTAAATTAAATTTTGTGTCTTTCTGCACATTTCTGAATAAATATTTAAAGGAAGTATTGTCAACCTTTTCTGCTTTGTACTGAAAGCCCTCAATTTCTACAAATACATCATTGGGCAAAATACTGCCGTCAACTTTAATGTCCAGCGCATAATCTTCAAACTGAGGTACTTCAAGTTTGTCGCCAGCTAGCGAAAAATGGTATGGTGCATCCTTCGCAAATTCCTTATCGTTATTGAGTATTCTATAAGTACTGTCTTTGATGATGGATGGTGCAGCAAAAAGTATGAAAATCAATAGCAGAAAAGGCGGCAGAGCATACTTGAGGTATTGCTTGTTTTTGGAAAGGTCAATGGCTGCTTTAAAAGGCACCAATTTGATGGCTTCTGTTTTTTGCTCAATACTGGCTAACAATAAAGCACGGTTTTCCGCAGTATCTTCCTGCTTTTTGAGGTGGAGCACATTGAGCAATTTATCCTTTACATCTGTAAAGTGATTGCCAATGATTTTGGATGCATCTTCATGATCGATGGTTTTGCCTAGTCTAAAGTAGTGGATTAACGGAAGCAAAACCCAATTGCCCACTGCCAACAAAAATACACTGATAAAGCTAAAAAACAATAGCTTCCTGCCTGTGGTGCCAAAGTAAAAAAAATACTCCATTAAATTGAAGGCAAGAAATAAAAACAATACCAGACCGGTGGTGTATAAAGCACCCCTGATAAGTTGATTGATGTAATATTTCCGTATAAATTGATCTAATTTTTCAATTAGCAAGCTGTAGTTTTGACTAGATACCATATTTCCTTTATTCACACAATACCCAAACACGTTTTTGGGTCGATTAATTCCTTATAATTCAACAAAATAATAATAAAATGATAAAGTTATGGGATTTGGGGGTAATAGTCAATAGAGCCAATAATTAATTAATTCCATTTTCATTTTATTATATTGTTAATCAACACATTATATTAAATTTATGAAACGTTAGCGCTTTCGATTAGAGGACAGTTTTAGTCCAGCTAGTTAAATGTTGTACGGACCAATGCAACTACATGGTGTTATATTTTGTATAAAATAGCCTAAAATAAGAAAAACTGATATAGTTTGACCAATAAGAGAAACCATACCTATACTCAATTTGCAAGGTAAAGACTTTAAAAATGTAGTGCTATGGAAAAACGAAAAGAATCAAAGTACAATACTATTGATTTCAATCAGGACTATGGTATCATAGGATTTACCGATAAGGACAATGAGCAATATTTGTTTAGTCGATATGAATGAACCCTCACTTCACCACCATCCTAAAGCCCACCCTAGGTACATTTTCTATCACAATGTTTTCGTCTATGGCAAGGTACTTTCTGATACGAGAGATAAATACATCAAGGCTTCTGCCCAGGAAGTAGTCGTCCTGGCCCCACAAAGCGACTAGGATGTCTTCCCGGCGGCAAAGTTTATTCTGGTTTTTGACGAAGTAGGCAATAAGGTCGGATTCCCGCTGGGTTAGTCTCATTTCTTCAGTGTCTGCTGTCAGCAATAAATTTTCTGTGTCCAGATTAAAAATGCCAAAGTGGTAGTTTTTTTGAACTTCTTCCGGTTGCTTGGCACTTTTTCGTTTTAAGAAGATATTGACTTTGAGTAGCAGTTCCTCAATACTAAAAGGTTTGAAGATATAGTCGTCGCCACCTATATTGAGTCCTTCAAGCTTGTCTTCGATCTGCACTTTGGCTGAAATAAATATAATGGGGATCTGATTGTTTTTGTTTCTTATGGCCCGGGCTATGCTAAATCCATCTATATTTGGCAGCATGACATCCATAAGGCATATATCAAAATCATGTTTGTAAAATCCGTGTAAAGCCTCATCTCCTTTGTTGTAATGAAAGACCTCATGCCCTGCAATCTGCAAGCAATCTTTGACTACAAAACTCAGATTGACATCATCTTCTACATAAAATATTTTAGCCATAAAAAGTTTTTGTTAAATGAATTTAAACGCTTGTGTTTGTTTGACTCAATGGTATCTCAATGGTAAATTCAGTTCCCTCACCTACAACTGAATGGACTGATATTTTACATTTGTGTACGTCTATAATTTTTTGAACATAATATAAGCCCAGACCAAAGCCTTTTACATTATGCACATTGCCTGTCGACACACGATAAAATTTATCAAAGATTTTTTTCAATTCTTTTTTCTCTATACCAGAGCCATTGTCTGCAATCTTAACCAATAATTTATTGCCTTTATTTTCAGTGATTATATTAATTACAGGAGGCTCACCTCCATATTTCATGGCATTATCTACAAGGTTAAACAAGATGTTTGTAAAGTGTACCAGATCGACTTCTACATCATCTTTTAAGGCATTTAGGTGGTGATTTATTTGAACAGTATCATCTACGTCGTTTTTTAATTTTACTTGATCCACCAATCTTTTAATAAGGGAGTTGATTGCCACATGCTCTTTGTTGAGTGAGATTTCTCCTTTTTCGATTTT
>JAYUTD010000067.1:0-2375 GCA_043755305.1 Saprospiraceae bacterium | reverse complement strand
GAACTTTTGACTGAAATCCATTCTCCCAACGCCATAGGACAGTCGGTGGGAATGCACTGCGTGCTGCAGTATTGGGAGGCAATGATGGATTGGTATCTAATTTCAGTCTTGTAATGGGCATAGCCGGAGCGTCCAGTGGTCAAAGCCAGGTATTGCTAGCAGGGTGTGCAGGTTTGTTGGCTGGTGCACTATCCATGGCATTGGGAGAATGGATTTCAGTCAAAAGTTCGCAGGAATTGTATGAAAATCAAATGGAACTAGAGATGGAAGAACTCCTTGCGAATCCTGAAGGAGAAGAGCGAGAAATAGCTTTGATCTATATGTCCAAAGGACTTGATGAAGCTCAATCAAAATCTATGGCGAAAGACATTGTAAATGACCAGGCCAAAGCGCATCAGTTTTTGATTAAAGAAGAATTAGGTATAAATCAAGATGATTTAAAAAGTTCAGCAATGGAAGCCGCAGTGGCATCTTTTGTTTTTTTTGCTATTGGCGCAATTATTCCAGTGATTCCTTTTTTCTTTTTATCAGGCTATAAGGCAATTTTACTGAGTGCCGGCATGAGTGGTATTGGTTTATTTGGCATCGGTGCAGCGATTACACTATTTACCGGCAAATCTGTTTGGTATTCCGGTGCAAGACAAATGTTGTTTGGTCTGGCAGCAGCGGCAATTACCTTTGGGATAGGAAAACTAGTAGGTGTTGAGGTTGCTGGTTAAGAGCGAAGAAATACTAACAGCACCAGTTAATTTGTTTCCGGCATACAAAGTGATCACCTATGAAAGCATTTTGATAAACGATACTGTGAGAGATGCAAAATAACAAATATTTACTGCAAAGGAAAAGCAGTA
The DNA here is from genome assembly GCA_043755305.1 of Saprospiraceae bacterium. Lineage (GTDB taxonomy): Bacteria > Bacteroidota > Bacteroidia > Chitinophagales > Saprospiraceae > JADKBO01. The sequence goes on along the minus strand of JAYUTD010000067.1, from coordinate 1,524 downwards.
ATTAAACTTATTGGGTTTTGTAAAATAAATGTAATTGATCTTCTATGGACAAAGTAAACTTAAATCAAAAATTCTCCCTCTTTTCAGAGCATTGGAGTCCGAAAATAGTAGGTGCGTTAAATGGTCAACATGTAAAGCTAGTAAAGATCAAAGGAGAATTTGTTTGGCACCACCACGACAACGAAGATGAAATGTTTCTCGTGGTTAAGGGCAGTTTTGATATGGAATACAGAGACAAGACTGTGACCATCCATGAAAACGAATTTGTGGTTGTACCCAGGGGTATAGAGCATAGGCCTGTCGCTATTGAAGAAGCCTGTATTTTGTTATTTGAACCAGCAGATACATTGAATACGGGCAATACTGAAGGAACATTGACCAAATACAACCTGGACTCTATCTGAATACAACAAAATAGGATTTGATATAATTACGAAACAAATATCATGTTATAAACTGTTATTCATCATTATATTCCTCTAGTTTATTTTTGAATTTCGCATCTGATATTATAATTAAATCATACTATGGCCAATAATTTTACAACATTTACTAAATCCAAGGTAATCAATCTGTGTCTTGTGCTATTCTCCCTAATAGGCTTTTTGGAATGGGGTTCAAGCCAAAAGATGTTTTTATGGGAGGTGGAATTGGAACTTTTTACCAAACTATTTATCGATCCCCTTTCGGTTATCCATCCTTTTACCTTGATGCCTTTGGCCGGTCAATTGATGTTGGTGTATACATTAATTCAAGAAAAACCAAGCAAAAGGATAACTTACATTGCAATAGCATGCATTGGAATCTTATTTGCACTTATGTTTTTTATTGGAGCCATGGGGCTCAATATAAAAATATTAGGCTCTACCCTACCCTTTATAATTACAGCACTTATTGCTATCCTACATTATCGAAAAAACACAGGCAATAAGTAATTGCGTGAATGATAAAAGATTAATATCGCGGGTTTAACAAAATAATAACAGCAAAATATTTGCATCATTCCATGCTTTATCGTAATATTGCAATATATTTATAAACAATGGGTGCGACAAAGACAGATTATTTCACTGATAAACAAAACAATATTGCCATTATTGCAAAAGCACTCGGGCATCCGGCCAGGGTTGCTATACTAGAATACCTTATGAAGGTGGATAGTTGCATATGCGGTGACATCGTAAATGAACTGCCCCTTGCCCAGCCTACTATATCTCAACACCTCAAAGAGTTAAAAAACGCAGGCATTATAAAAGGCACTATAGAAGGAAATGCCATTTGCTACTGCATTGACGAAAAAGCCATTGAAAAACTTATGGCGTATTTTTCAAATGTAACTAAAAAGCTGGACAAAAAGAGAAATGCATGTTGTTAGAAAAACATAAATAACTCATACGATCATATTTATTAACTAATATTAAATATTTATATCATGAAACTTTCGGAAGTAAAACATATTCTCAGCGAAGTAAGCAGCGTAGTAGGTGTCAGTTGTATGTCATAGGCAATGCGACCTTGCATACC
>JAYUTD010000066.1:0-5963 GCA_043755305.1 Saprospiraceae bacterium | reverse complement strand
TACTTTTCGCAATTTAGGTTGTTCAGCAACTATTTTTAACAATGAAGATAACGAAAATAATGGGTACTTAAAATATACTGTATATTTTATATTTAGCACTCTTCCCCTAAATCAATACCGTTTAATGAATAAAAAAGATAAAAAAATAAAATTTTCACTTATTCTTAACTAAGCTAAGTGCACCTATCACGTCTCACCTTCATATTGTTCAACATAAAAATAATAAAGATGAAAACGATTAACATTTTACTTGGATTAACACTTAGCGCTATAACCCTGTCAGCTCAAACAACCATCGGATTTAAAGTAGGAGGCAACACAAATTATGCAAGTTTGTCAGGTATAAGTGACGATTTTCTTCCCAACACATTCAGTTATACAAGATTGAGCGCTGGTGTTGATGTCTCTATTCCGATAGAGAAAAACTTTACTTTCAGACCGGGACTAAGTTACAATGAAAAAGGTTTTATCGTAAAAGAAACTACCAGTTTTAATACGCTGGGAATTGATCTTCCACTAGGTGTGAAAGCAAATACACAGATCAATTATGTAGATGCTTCGGCATTGATGCAATACAACTATACAGCACCTTCAGGTTTTCATGCATATGCATTTGCCGGACCTTATCTAGGTTATGCCACCAAAGGTTTTGTACAAACGAAAGCAAATTTTATCATAGACATCAATGTGAAAAGATTTGATCTTAACTTAAATGATGACATGTACAATAGATACGAACTTGGCTTAATAGGTGGTGGCGGGCTTGGAGCTAAAATGGGCAAAGGAGAAATCTTCCTTGATGTCAAATACCAACACGGCTTCACCAATCAGATCAATGATCCGGTAATCGATCTTGGTGTAAAAAACAGAAGTGTGAATTATAGCATAGGTTATAGATTTAATCTAAGCACAAAAAACCCAAGAGGATAAACAGAAAATTTAGTTAATATACAAGATTGGTTTAGTTAAAAGTAAAGGCCTTCTAATTTTAGAAGGCCTTTATCATTTAATTTAATCATTTTTAAATAGGTCTCATTTGACTAACTATTTGAATATATACCTCAATCCAAGCTGCATCTGCCATCTGCTCAATAAGCTAAAATCATTATTGAATGTTGTTTTCTGAGCAGTGTCAAATGTGTATATAGGTGCACCATCCAAAACGGATACTGCAAGAGGTTGTGCCAAACCTGTATAAGTGGCTGCTTGTCTTACGCCCCAACTTGAGCTAATCATATTGCCTACGTTTAATACATCTATACTTATTTGGAATTTATTGCCAGTACTCACAGATACATCTTGCAATATTCTAAGATCCCAGTGATTGTACCAAGGGGAAAGCGCTGCATATTTTTGTGCATATTGTCCTCTTCTGGATATCAAGTAGTCATCTTGATCTAAATAAGCTTTGAAAGCAGCTCTTTGCGCTGCGGCATCGCCGTTAAAATTCATTTGATCTATTTGTGCATTCGTTGGGATGTAAATAAGGTCATTGGATCCTGAACCATCATTGTTAATATCGCCGCTATAGGTATAGCTATACCTTCCACCTTTGACATATTCTGTAAATAAGCTGATTGTTGTAGCAAGTTTATCATTTGCATAGGAAAACTTCTTAGTCAATGAACCTATAACCCTATGCTTATTACCATACAGCGAAGGTGCCAATTCTGCAATATTGGTATTTTGAATATTTGCAGGATTCCTATCGTAAGCATCAGATGATATTTCTGCATCTATAGATGCAGCATCTTTTGCGTCAAGATAATTGTAGCCAATCATTACTGATGCACTTTTAAATGATTTCTGCAATTGAATTGATGAATTTAAGGAGTAGCCAACATTAGTATTGGTAAATACATAGGCATTGGTAGCTCCTCCAAAAGGACCTTGTGCTCTGTCTGTGGCAAGATAGATAGGCCTATTGTCTGCGCCAGATAACTTGCCGGTAGGCTTTATCAATCCGTAGTTTCTTGTCATCTGTGCATTGACATCTTTGGTATACAGAACATCTACTGTAACACCCCAGCCATTGGCAAACTTTTTGTCCAAACCTATATTGTTTCTCCAAACTTGAGGAAATTTAAAATTAGGCGCAGTAGTGCAGTAGAAGAAAAATGCTGGGTTGGCGACTTGATTGCCAATCCATACAAACGGCATTCTGCCGGCGAACAAACCACTTCCACCTCTCAATTGCAAAGACTCATTGGCTGTATAATTGAAACCAAGACGTGGATTAATGAGGGTGTTTTTAGTTGGTAATGTAGTATGGTCAAATTTTACAGCCTTCCCATTTTCATCATAATAAGTCACATCGGGTGCATATACACCTCCGTCATTTATATTGCCACCATTTCTTGCAATGTTTTCTTGTATTTTTGTTTTTGTGTCAAAAAACAACGGCGCATCGACCCTTACTCCTGCAGTCAAAGTCAATTTGCTATTTACGGCAAATTCATCCTGGATATATCCTGAGATCTGACCTAGATTTGTTTCTGCTAATGCCCATTTGTTGTTTTTGTTGTTATTTTCAAAAGTGGTTTTTGCATCAGCTACTTCTTTTGCAAAATCTGCTGAATTGACCAATGCCTCAACATCAGCAATGTCAACATCAGGAAAAAATACTCTTGGCCCGTACCCGGTGAGGTTAAATGAATTATCAAAATCAAAACGCTCAAATGCAGCCCCAATTGTAAAAGTATGATCGCCTTTATATATGTTTAAATTATTTTGAATTTGAAAAACATTTTGGTTTAGAATATTGTGTATCGAAAAAGGTTCATGACCGGCGATAATGTAGCGTTGTCCATTTTTACCAATATTCAACACAGGAAATGGAGTGGAGAATGGATCTCTGGAATCTTTAAATTGGGTAACACCCAATTGCAATTTATTTGATACTGTGCTACTAAAGAGCGACTTCAATTCAACAATTCCTGACTGGATACCGTTATTGATTCTGTAGCCGGAATTCTGGAATTGCAATGTGGTAAAGTCTGGGCCTCTGCGGCCAATGGCAGAAGGGTGTGCCGGCTTATCTTTGAATGCATTCAGGAAATTGTAGGTAGCTGAAAGTTTGTGCTTTTTACTTAAGTTGAAGTCCAGCCTTACCAGGCCCTTACTATTGTCTGAGTTGTGTTTGAAATTTGAAATGGCGCCTGTATCATAACCATACTTTGATTTCAATAAGTCAGACACAAATTGCATGTCGCTTTTTGCTACTCTAGAAGTGTTGCCTCCCGAATCGTCGCCGATTGGTACAAAATAAGAGCCTAGATCTGATCTTTTTTCTATTTCTAAATTAGCAAAGAAGAAAACTTTATCTTTGATGATTGGGCCACCTACCGCAAAGCCATATTGCGTCTGACTTAGATCGCCCTTATTTACTTCAGTATCTTTTACTTTACCACCAATCATGCTGCTATTTCTAAAAAAACCATATAAAGTACCTTCGAATTTATTGGTACCTGATTTTGTAACCGCATTGACAGAAGCACCGGTAAAGCCTGACTGGGTTACATCATACGGAGCAATAGACACTTGGATTTGGTCTATAGCATCAAGAGATATGGGTTGGGCATCGGTTTGTCCACCCGGAGTAGCAGCATCTAGTCCAAAAGGATTATTGAAAATAGTACCATTGACGCTGTAATTGTTGAATTGATCATTTCTTCCGCCAAATGAACCACCTTCAGCTGCCATTGGATTGAGTCGTGTATAATCTGCAGCAGACCTTGAAATTGTTGGGAGATTGTTTAACATCTCTCTTGAAATATTGGTTGACGCACCGGTTTTATCTTTGTCTATGATTCCATTTTTTGCTAAAACTGTCACTTGTTCCAATTCTGTGCTTTTTGTTTTCATGACAAATGCAAGATTTAATTTCTCACCTAGTTTGAGATAGACGTCATCCAGAGATGCGTCTCCATAACCGATATAGCTTACTTGTACAACGTAAGGTCCACCTACCCTCATATTAGGTATTGTATACTTTCCATTGTCTTGGGTAGTAACCCCATAAGAAGTGCCTGAAGGTATATGGGTTGCAACGATGGTTGCGCCAAGCAAATTTTCTCCGCCTTCATCTCTGACAATACCGGTAATACTTGATGTGGTAACCTGAGCCATAAGTTGCCCGAGTGATAAAAGTATCAGAAAAGTAAGTAAATAGATGTGTTTCATAAAAATAAATTTTGGATTAGTAAATTATAAATTGAAAGTAAATTTATAATAATTTTTGGATAAGAATTTATTTTTCAACATATTTGAAAAAAATTTAATGTTGCATATTTCCATAATCTGTTAATAAAATACCTTATTTTAACAAATAAGCATTTGACTAAGTACTAAATACAGAGTGTAATGTAGATTTTGTTTAATTTTATTCTTCCATTTGTCGACAAAATGTATCGTCTTTTTTGGCATTGGAATCCAAAGTAACAATCATTTGAACTTAAAGGTGAATTACGTCGCGAGTGGAAAACAGGTGAGTTTCAAACCTATTAACAAAAAAATAATTTCATTGATACACAGCTGCAAATAAAAGAAAATAAGTTATTAATACATATTTATAATAACAATATGAAAATATTTTCACTGCTACACTTGATTTATAAAAAAATATGCATGTATATTTGCATCACAAGTTTTACGAAACTTTTCATTTAAGTAATGGCATTTTCGTGATACTTTATACAGATGAGGTTAGAGATTAGGCTCAGTGATCCTCAGGCAACCTTCCAAAGGAAAAGGTGCCAATTCCTACCCAATTTTGGGAAATATAAAATATCAATTTAAAAGAAAATGAACATTCAAAAAATTCAATTAAAATCTAAGACTTCTAAAGTCAATTCTACGCTCAGCACTGTTATGTGTTGTTGTTGCTGTTGTTGTTGTATGTAATACGACTTCACAGCCATTTCCATTTTAAATCGAAATCATTGGGCTGTTTTGTCAAGAGCAAAACCATACCCTTCCTATTTTATTAATCAAGAAATTACAAAACTTTTTTTACCATGTCAAACAAAAATTATCGATTCGAGACGCTGCAGTTGCATGCGGGACACACACCAGATGGCACAACGAACTCAAGAGCGGTGCCTATTTATCAAACCACTAGTTATGTATTTAATAGTGCAGCACACGGAGCCAATCTTTTTGCATTGAAAGAATTTGGCAATATTTACACCAGGATTATGAATCCGACGACGGATGTATTTGAGCAACGAGTTGCAGCACTTGAAGGCGGAGTAGCAGCAGTAGCGACTGCCTCCGGACAAGCTGCACAGTTTTTAGCCCTGAACAATATTTTGCAAGCAGGAGACAATTTTGTATCGACTTCTTTTTTGTATGGAGGATCGTACAATCAATTTAAAGTAGCTTTTAAAAGGCTGGGCATTGAAGTGAGGTTTGCTGTAGGCGACGAACCTTCAAGTTTCGAAAGTAACATTGATGAAAACACTAAAGCACTTTATCTCGAGACCATAGGCAATCCAAGGTTCAATATTCCTGATTTTGAAAAAATAGCTGCAATTGCCAAAAAATATGATCTTCCTTTAATTGTAGACAACACATTTGGTGCAGCCGGATATATCTTCAAACCTCTCGAACATGGGGCCCATATAGTAGTAGCTTCAGCGACAAAATGGATAGGTGGCCACGGTACTACGGTAGGAGGTATCATCGTGGATGGTGGAAATTACAATTGGGGCAATGGCAAGTTTCCTCAATTCAGTGAGCCGTCAGAAGGCTATCATGGACTGGTTTTCTCAGATGTATTTGGAGTCAACAATCCATTGGGTCTTCCAAACATTGCCTTTGCTATAAGGACAAGAGTGGAAGGTTTGAGAGATTTTGGACCGGCATTGAGTCCGTTTAATTCTTTTCAGTTGATACAGGGATTAGAGACATTGTCTTTGAGGGTTCAGCGTACGGTGGACAATGCATTTGAGTTGGCAAAATGG
>JAYUTD010000065.1:0-5969 GCA_043755305.1 Saprospiraceae bacterium | reverse complement strand
AAGATTTGGGCTCGGAAGCTTTTCCTGCACAAAATGCTTCAGTCGTGGACTACTATGGTGACAGTGCTAAAAACCAGCTGGCTCATTATGCGATTGATAATTACATTAAAGACCGAAACCTGTTAATAACACACCCTGTGCTTGAAGAGTATGTCTCTGACCCCATTAAAGAAAAAGACCCATCCAAATGGTTAACAAAAATATACTACTATACTGCCGAGAAGAAATAATACGTTAATAATAGATGCAAGACATATATAAACAACGAAGCAATTGGAAAATAATACTGGCTATTGTAGGTGTAATCATTCTCATTATTACACTTGTATACTCCAACTATCTGGCAACAAAATTGAAGGAAAGCGAACTCAAAAATGCTGGTTTGTACAAAGATGCCATCGCCTATATCAATGACCCTACAAAAGCCAATGATGAAAATATCAGCACTCAAGAGCAAATTACCAATGATTTTGCATTGCCCGTTATACTCAAAGGCGACAATGGCGAGTTGTTGCCTTTCAATTTTTCTGAGCATCAAGCAAATGACCAAAACTTTTTAAAAAAGAAAATTCAAGATTTCAAAGAGAGTGGGCAAAAGCCTTTTATTGGTACAGGATATGCTTCTGAAATCTATGTTTTTAACAGCGATTTGCTAGACTATATTCAGTGGTATCCCCTTATCCAACTTTTTTTGGTCGGTTCTTTTGTTGGCCTTGGTTACTTCTTGTTCAACTCTTTTAAAAGGGCTGAACAAAGCCGGGTATGGGCAGGTATGGCCAAAGAGACTGCACACCAATTGGGGACACCAATATCCGCGATTATGGGTTGGGTAAGCTATCTAAAAGAAAATTACAGAAATGACGAAAGCCTTCACGATGTTGCTTCGGAATTGCAAAAAGATGTAGACAGACTAAACTTAATCGCCGATAGGTTTTCAAAAATAGGGTCTTCACCTGAATTAAAATCTACCAACCTCATAGAAACCATTGAGGGAGTAGTAGAATATATGAAACGCAGGGCATCCCGAACCACCATTTTTACTTTCAATAAAAAAGAAAACTTATATGCCAATATAAACACCCATTTATTTGAGTGGGTTGTAGAAAATCTTATGCGAAATTCACTGGATGCTATGGATGGCAAAGGCACTATTGCCATTGACTTATATAAAGAAGGTGACTACATATTAGTAGACATTTCAGATACTGGCAAAGGCATTCCTTCCTCAAAATTTAAAACCATTTTCAACCCGGGCTACTCTACAAAACAGCGTGGATGGGGCTTAGGCCTTTCTTTATCAAAAAGAATTATAGAAGAATACCACAAAGGCAAAATTTTTGTCAAACATTCAAGGATTGACGAGGGTACTACCTTTACTATTAAATTAAACGTAGCAAGTTAAATAATCAAAGGCTTCGCCACAATAGCTTCGCTCCAATAATTTCAATGCCTTCGGCACAATAGCTTCGCTACAATTTTTCAGCATCCTCAATTAAACTATATTGAACTTATTGAACTTATTGCCCATTGAACTTATTAAACAATAAACTACCACGTATTCTTCCACATCATACTTTCTACAGGTCGCACATTGATGTCGTTGTACTTTGCATTTTTCTTTTTATTGTAATAATTTTCGATATTCCCCTCTACTTTGAAATAAATCAACTGTCCGATAGGCATATGTTCGTAAACACGCACTGGTTTACTACAACTGATCTCTAATGTCCAATGATTGCAGAAGCCCACATCGCCTTTGCCTGCGGTAGCGTGTATGTCGATGCCAAGTCTACCAACGCTTGATTTACCTTCCAAAAAGGGAACAGCATTGTGTGTCTCGGTATATTCCAGAGTGGAACCTAAGTACAATTGACCGGGCAACAAGACAAAGCCTTCCTTCGGTATTTCAAAATGTTGAATGGTGTTGTGTGCTTTTGCATCCAACACTTCATCTGTATATTGGGCCAAATATTTGCTCAAATGTACGTCATATGAATTGGTGCCCAGGCATTCTCTGTCATATGGCCGAATGATGATGCTTCCATTGTCTATGGAATGAAGGATTTCTATATCGGAAAGTATCAAGCTTCTTACTATTTATATGCGTAAAAATAATTGTAGGTCAATTGGTGGGATTATAATAGATTTTTAAACCTCGGCCTTTTTGGACTAATGTTGCCAAGCCGCTCGATCTTAGCTTTTTCATAATCTGAGAAATTGCCTTCATAGAATATTACCTGACCTTCATCTTCAAAAGAAATTATATGCGTCGCCAACCTATCGATAAACCACCTGTCATGCGATATTACCAACACACATCCTGCAAAATTTTCTATGGCTTCTTCCAATGCCCGCAAGGTATTGACATCGATGTCATTGGTAGGCTCATCAAGCAGTAGCACATTGCCCCCTTCTTTCATAGTGATGCAAAGATGGAGTCTATTTCTTTCACCGCCCGATAAGACACCTACTTTCTTTTGTTGATCAGTGCCACCCAGATTAAATTTACTCAAGTAAGCTCTGACGTTGACTTCTACATTGCCGACCTTAATCAGTTCATTGCCATTGCCAACTACTTCGTAGACTGTTTTTTCAGGGATTAGGTCTTCGTGTGATTGGTCCACATAAGCCAATTTCACAGTCTCTCCTACAACAATTTTTCCGCTGTCCGGTTGCTCCAGGCCCATAATCATTTTAAATAAAGTAGACTTACCCATGCCATTGGGACCTATGATACCTACTACCGCATTCTTAGGAATATTGGCAGAAAAATTTTCAATCAATACCCTCTTGCCAAATGCTTTTGATACCCCTTGTATGTCGATGACAATGTCTCCCAGCCTCGGACCTGGAGGTATAAACAATTCAAGCCTCGCTTCTTTCTCCTTGCCTTCTTCATTCTGCAATTTATCATAGGCATTTAACCTTGCCTTGCCCTTGGCTTGCTGGCCTTTTACGCCCATTCTTATCCATTCCAATTCTTTTTCCAAAGACTTTCTTCGCTTTGATTCAGTCTTTTCTTCCATCTTGAGTCTATTGGCTTTTTGCTCCAACCACGAGCTGTAGTTGCCTTGCCAAGGAATGCCTTCGCCTCTATCCAGTTCCAATATCCATCCTGCTACATTGTCAAGGAAGTACCTGTCATGCGTCACTGCTATGACAGTACCCGGGAAGTTCTGTAAATATTGCTCCAACCAATGCACGCTTTCAGCATCCAGGTGGTTGGTAGGCTCATCCAAAAGCAATATATCCGGCTGGCTCAGCAATAGCCTGCAAAGTGCCACCCTTCTGCGCTCTCCACCTGATAGTACTTTGACTTCAACATCACCCAATGGACACCGCAATGATTCCATGGCAGTCTCAAGTTTATGGTCTAGTTCCCATGCATTGTACAGATCCATTTTCTCCATGAGCTCGCCTTGCTTGTCAATGGCCTTCATCATTTCATCGTCGCTCATCGGTTCACCAAGTTTAAGATTGATATCGTCGTATGCTTTGATGATATCGACGATGTGTTGTACGCCTTCTTCTACGACCTCTCTTACAGTCTTTGTTTCGTCAAGCTCGGGTTCTTGTTGCAAATAGCCGATCTTGTATTCTTTGTCAAAGGTAATCTTACCCTGGTAATTGGTATCAACCCCGGCAATCAATTTTAGCAATGAAGATTTACCTGAACCGTTGAGACCGAGAACACCGATCTTGGCACCGTAAAAAAAAGAAAGCCATATGTTTTTGAGTACTTGTTTTTGTGGTGGAAAGGTCTTAGTGACTCCTTCCATTGCAAATATGATTTTATTATCAGCCATGGATTGTATTAAAATTTTAGAATGGCGAAGATAGGAAATTTTCATTGTTTCCTTTAAAGTGTAAGGTTAGAGTTCAAAAAATGAGACAATTTTATTGTCAACCAAGGATTTAACTGAGTGCTATAAGGCTTCAAGGCCTAATTTGTAAAATAATTTCTACATTTTGGATTTTCTTTGAAGTACAGTTGCCAATTTTTTGAATGTCGTATTTTAAGTTCAATGTCTTTGATTATTCGGTTAAACCTATAGCCCAAATCAAATTGAAACAATGCATGAAATAAGGCTGCTGAAAATATTTCAAATGGCTTACTTCTAAATCAATTGGGAATATCAATGCAACAGTTGAATTTAAATTCAGCCAATAACGATAAAGGGATCGTACAGAAAGTCAATGACAAGCTTACTTTATAAAAATCAATGATATATTATATCTTGAAATATAATGAACTTATACAAAAATAATTATCCAAAATGGCTACCCGATCTTCGAAGATATACTCTAATTAACATTCAAAACCCTGCTTAACCCAATATGCAATCCCCAATTATGATAGTTTTTTTTGCTATAGTATTTGGTAAAATAAGGCAAACCGAGCTATTAAATACCCCATTTTTGTCGTGATTCGTTCCACTTATCCTATGATTACTACCACTCAAATATTTAACAGCCTTTGCGTAAACTGCAGATGTAATTTTGTTAAAAATATATTACAATGAAAACATCTGTTACCCTTTTATTATTATGCCTACTCAGATTTAACAATACTTTACAGGCACAATGCAATCCTACCCAAATCCATTCGGTAACCTTTGGAAACAATCAATCCAATTTTGTGTGGGATTCAGTCCCCGGTGCAGTAAGCTACAATATTGAACTCAAGTTCTCCTATGACCCTTATTGGCAAACTTTAGGTGCCAATTTGACGACCAATTCTTTCAATATCACAGGACTTATGCAGAGTGCCACATTTAATTGGAGGGTGTTGTCAATGTGCAGTCCGACAGTCTCTGCTTATGGTGCTACCCAAACATATATTGTACCATGTGAAAAACCCAATTCACTCACTGCAACAAATATCACAGGAACAACTGCTACATTAAACTGGGTACCTGCACCTGTAAATCCTGGCCTAACTTCTTCATTTGCTATTAGTTACCGTAAAGCTGGAAGTACAGGTGCTTGGACTACTGTAACCTCAAATACAACTTCAACCTCAATCAATGTGACAGGATTAAGCTCAAACACTACATACGATTTTTGTGTAAATAAAAATTGTAGTTATTTCCTAAGCGATCCTGCTTTTGGGCAATTTACCACACAATATATAGCCTGTGATATACCTATATCTCTTACTGCAACTTCAGTTACCAATAACAGTGCAGTCTTAAGTTGGAATAATGTCAACGGCTATGCCAATTACTATTTGCAATATAAGAAAACAAGTCAGTCTACCTGGACTACTGTTTACGCACCCAATAACAGCATTTCGCTTACCAATTTAAGTCAGGAGACTTTGTATGATTGGCGGGTTATGGCCAATTGTACCAATACTTTTCAAAGTGTGTATTCTGTTCCAAAACAATTTACTACTTACTCAAATATCTGCATGAGCTATGGTTCCAATAACTTTAGCGAATGGATTGATTATTTTAATCTCGCATCCATCTCCCGCACCAGTGGTCAGGAAATAGGTGGTTACTTCAGATCAGCACTGACCACTAATTTAGCGAAAGGATCTTCTTATACGGCAACTATTAGTTGCGGTTACCAGCCTGGTATTTCGATGGGTGACTATTATGCCATCTATATAGATTTCAATAAAAATGGAACATTTACGGAAGCCAATGAATTGGTTGTAGCGCCTGGCACTTTGATTACCAGCAGTTCTGCAAATTACACTTCTACTTTCACCATACCTAATAATGTAAGTCATGGTGTAACAAAGATGAGGGTCATTCTGCGCCGCAATACATCTGCCATAGCTCCTTGCGCAGTGGGCTTTCAGGGAGAGACAGAAGACTACACTGTAAATATTACCAATAACCAAAATATGCCATTCAATCCAAATGTAGATCCATATGGATTGAGCGACAATGGCTTCAACACAAAGCCATCAAGTGAGATATTTTCTATCTCACCCAATCCATCCCATGGAATATTTG
>JAYUTD010000064.1:0-2378 GCA_043755305.1 Saprospiraceae bacterium | reverse complement strand
TTTAAAAGGGAAATCGGTGTCACCGGCAGTCACCAATTTCAAAACAGCATCCTGAGGATAAGACAATTTATTAATTTGGTTGAAGTTGCCTATGGTGTATAAATTAGCCTCAATTCTTCTTGAAGTAGACAGTTCACACTCAACCAGCAATTTATCTGTTTCCTGATTTATTGTGTTTATATCTAATCGTTCCTCACAAGATATCAGGAATAACGAGACGATAAAAAATGATATAGAGATTACTTTAGTCATTGATTTATAAGTACAAATTTGACTAATTTTTTGCTAAAAGTCACTTTTTTTGACATAATTTTATTTTTATAATACATCATTTTGGACATTATTTATTTGTTTTAAAATGTTAATGAATAAGAGATCGCCGGTAAAAGTGGTAAAACACTTACTTGGTTCGCTTCATATGTATTTAAGTCAAATGTATTTCTGTCTAATTTTAAATATATTGGATTTTTCCTATTTAGCACATTGTATACTCCGGCAAAAACCCTGTGTGCCCCTACTTTTGTTTTTGACACAAAGCTAAAGGCTACATCCAATCGAATATAATCTTTAAATGTATAATTATTTTTGGCTTCATAAATGGGATAAATGTAAGATCCACCAGGCTGATTGGCAACTACAATACCTCCGGTAGGAAAAGTGACCTTAGCACCTTCTTGATAAGTACCTGTAAAAATCAGATCAAGTTTGTTTCCTAATTTAAATGAAACTATTGCATTTGACATATACCTTCTGTCAAATTTATACAAATACTCTTGCGCATTGTTTAAGTCTTCAAATTTTCGTAAAGATTTGCTATAGGTGAAATTAATTTCAAAATTCATAGCTTTGCTTTCTGATTTGAAAGTGAGTTCAGCACCATACGCCTTTCCTTGACCGAAAGGTATATCCTTTTGCCAGTCTTTATTTGGCTCAATAACTAAATTGCGGCCCTCTCCTAGTGAAATAACATTATTCATCAATCTGTAAAAGCTACCAAAATTTATTGAAGCATTATTGCCAATTAAAAAACCTACCTGCGTCGAAAAATTGTAGCCATCTGCAGGCTTAATAAAACGGGAAGTATTTACCCATAAATCTGAAGGAAAACCTAAGCCGTTTTCGGACAATGACTGCTGGTATTGTCTTATTAAAGCCCCTGAAATATTGAACCAGGAGAAATCTCCATTCAAAGCCAAAGATACCCTTGGTTGAATTGAAGGCATATAGGTCGAATCAAATTTGTACAAAGATGCGTGAATTCCAATATTGAATACAACACTCTTGCCGGAAGAAATCTCTTCTTCTATATAGCCATAAATTTCACTTGTGTTGTAATTGTATGGATTAGCCAATTGATTTAAAGAATCTATTTTGATGACTCTCGGGTAAATAGGTATATTATTTATATTGGACAAATTTTTATATCTGATGCTTGACTTGTTTTGATTATACCCGGCACCTAATCTGAAGATATTGGATGGTTTCAATTGTATGTCGTAATCCCATTTTAAACCTCTTACATTAAAATTACTAGCCTTTAAATCGGCAGTATAAATATCATTGACTTCAGTTAAACTATCAATGGCATTCCTTCGGAATTTAAAAAAATTATTGTCCCATTTGCTCTGAAAAAGTATGAACTTTGAATATTGATTTTTGCTAATTTGTGCATTCCAATGGAGGGAAATCAGATTATTACCCCATTTAAAATTATTATTACTTTGATCGATATAGTTAATTTTAGAAGATGTTTTTCTTGCGATAGTTGATGTTTCAAAATCATCTAATCCATTATAAAAAGACAGAGAAAGTTGATTTTTTTTATTGATGTCAAAAGAAATTTTTCCATTGAAATCTTGAAAATAATAGCCTGTGGTACCTTCGCTATCGTTGGTCTGATTTATATATTCTGAAACAGACTTTATCGTTGGATCTGCAAATGTCCTTCTATATGAAAATAGAAAACTGGCTTTGTCCTTTGCGATAGGTCCTTCAAGTGTAACATGCGAAGCTATAGTACTAATGCCAACCTCTCCACCAAAATTCTTCTTATTTCCATCCCTTGTTTTCACATCCAAATAAGACGAAAGCCTACCACTGTACCTCGCTGGAAAAGCGCTTTTTATTAGTCTGGCCTCTTTAATAACGGTACTGCTAAATATCGAAATTAAACCGAAAGCATGCCCGGTATTTTGAACAGGTACACCATCGAATAAAACAAGATTTTGGTCATTATTGCCACCTCTGACACTGATGCCTCCAAATCCATCTGCCCCTGAAGTGACGCCAGCGGATGTTATAATAGATCGCAAAACATCAGATTCTCCCAGAAGAGAAGAGGCTTTGTAAATTTTTTCTTTTGAATAAAAATCTTCTCC
>JAYUTD010000063.1:0-15545 GCA_043755305.1 Saprospiraceae bacterium | reverse complement strand
TTGGTTATTGTTTTGAGTAAGCCTGATTCCAAGCTTAATTGGTGCAATCTTTTGCTACTAAGGGACTTACTTAGATTGACCTTTTGAGGTACGCATCTACCATATCGTGCAAAACCACCTGATTTTTCTCATAAATCCGGGGTCTGGCATTTTTCAAATACTTATCCAGCAAGCCTGCCATCCGGGGATTGGCCGGGTCATAGCTTTTTTCATACAAATTTGCAGACATCCTTTGCCTTAGCGTTTCATACAGACATATCGAACAAGCTACCGATACGTTGAGGCTTTCTGCCAGGCCCTGCATAGGTATCATTATATTGCCATCGGTCATGGACAAGGCCTCCGGGGAAATGCCACGATGCTCATTGCCAAACAAGAATGCCATAGATGTAGTGAGGTCTTTCTCATATACACTTACCGAATCTCTGTAAAGATGGGTGGCATAAATTTTTTCGTACCTGGACTTTACTGTTTCAAAGCATGTTTTAAGATCTGTATAGAAATGCGCATCTATCCACTTTGACACTCCTCCGGAAGCATTTCTGCCTATATACCTGTCCGGATTGGTTGTTTCTTCAGTATACACTATATGTACTTCAGTAATACCAACTGATTCACAACTTCGCATCACAGCACCAAGATTGTGGGGATCGTGCACATTTTCCAGAATAACGGTGATATCCCATTGTCTTTTTGCTATTGCGGTGAGTAGTTTTTCTATTCTTTCGTCAGACAGCATAATTATTTTGTACGTATAAATTTCAGCCCATTAAACTCAAGAATATCCAGATGTTTGTTTTCAAAATAATCCACCTCATGGATAGAATCCTCATTCCTACAAGCCTTAATATCAAAAGCTGTCTGTAAATAGTAATTGTTGTCCTCCTTGAGCTTATACTGAAAATCAGTACCGTACTTACTTATACTTCGGCCTATAAACAGCATATTGTCGCTGCCTTCATAGGAATCATTGTCAGGCAAAGCCCCAAATTTGTCATAAAATTTTACATCAAATGCCTTCAATTCCTCTTTGTCTCCATCTACATGTTTTGAGGTAGGTATCCTTATATTGAGTTGTTCAAAATAGTCAAAGGTCATTTTATCGCTGTCTTTAAGTATGGACATACCGTATACATTTACTTCATGGCCAGCTTTTTCAGCTTGTAATCTCCGCATGGCGTTGTATAGGTAAAGTTCGTCTTTATAGGAATAATTTGGAAAAACAAATACTTTTTTTCCTTTGGCCAGCATAGGCCCAAATACATTTACACCCTGATTAAGAGAATCCTCTTTAATAAACAATTCAGTAAAGGTTTTTTCTTCTGTTAAATGGAAGCTAAGCTTGGCTGAAGTCTGAAAATACTTTAGCCAGGACCTGTCTGTTTTTGTATCTCGTGCTACCAATACTACGTCTTTGCTGTTAAATTTTGAGGCGATGTGGTTTACGATTGCTGCAAAATGAGATTTTAGTGAAGGCTTTAACTGGATGTAATAAGGATTGTTTTCTACGCTTGAAAGGCTAAAAAAAGGCGATACCACAGGGATTTGATGGGCTTTGCCGATTTCAATCAGCGATTTCAACTGGCTTTCATCATTAGGTGCAAAAATCAACTGGGTATTGCCCACATCAATAGTACTTATAGCCACTTTGTCATTGGCGTCAAACACATTAATTTCCAGACTTATACCTTCTTTTTCCAGTTCTTCCGCGGCTATCTTTGCTCCTGCATAGTACTGTAAAAACCGTGCGTCTGATTCAGAAGACGAAAAAGGAATAACCATGGCAATGGTATAAATTTTCTTGTTGGTGCCAGTTTCGTCTTTTTTGGTATTGTTGCCTTCATTCCCTTTATTAGCAGGTACATCAGGCAAATCAGGGTTGTTGGTATTGGTTGAATCTTTCCATTTTGCAGTATCTACCTCTTTTTTAGGCTTATTGTCTTCAGCCTTGACAATTTGGGTGTCTTTTGCGGGAGGCAGTTTCTTTGTGGTGGTGCAAGAAAAGAAAAGGGCCAGAAAGCCTATTATTACTAAATGAAAACCATATTTTCTTGCCATTGTCCGTTTTAATCTCTACGCTAAATTAAGTACAATAGTACAAATATTTCACGAATTGGGGGGATTATTTTGGATTTACGATTTACGAGTTACGATTTTTAACAGCAAAGGGCACAAAGAAATTAGCGAATTTTTAACCGCAAAGGACGCAAAGTTAAATCGCAAAAGGCGCAAAGAAGTTTGGCTTTTGGATTGACGATTTTGGATTTGTCAATGCCTCGCAATGCTTTGCTCGACCACTTCGTTCTTCCTTCATTTGAACACATTTCGTATGTGTTCATTTCACTGAGAGAAAATCATTCAGTCACTTCACTATTTTGAGATTTTTAAACGCAATGGACACAAAAGAATTAGCACAATAGTGATTCTTTAACCGCAAAGGACGCAAAGTTTATACGCAAAGGACGCAAAGAAGCTTGGGTTTTGGATTGACGATTTATTCCCATTCAATAGTGGCAGGAGGCTTGGTACTTATGTCGTATACTACCCTATTGATGCCTCTTACATTGTTGATAATTTCACTGGACACCTGATTAAGGAAATCATAAGGCAGGTCTGACCAGTTGGCAGTCATACCATCAATGGAGTTGACACACCTTAAAGCTACGGTAAATTCATACGTTCGTTCATCGCCCATTACTCCTACAGATTGTACAGGCAATAAAATGGCACCAGCCTGCCACACTTTATTGTATAGTCCATGTTCTCTTAGTTTATTGATAAAGATGGCATCGGCTTCCTGACACAATCGCACTTTTTCATGTGTAACCTCTCCCAGCACCCTTATGCTCAGACCAGGACCGGGAAAAGGATGTCGGTCAATCAATTGCTCTTCGATGTGAAGTGCCCGTCCCACTTTGCGGACTTCATCTTTGAAAAGCATGCGCATAGGTTCTAACAATTGAAGGTGAAGTGTCTCGGGCAAGCCTCCGACATTGTGGTGCGATTTTATAGTCACCGATGGTCCGTGCACAGATACAGATTCTATTACATCAGGATATATGGTGCCCTGCCCTAGCCATTTGACGCCATCGATCTTTTTGGCTTCATGCTGAAATATTTCTATAAATACTCTGCCTACCTCCTTGCGTTTTTATTCAGGGTCGGTGAGCCCTTTGAGCTGGCTTAAAAATGCCTCAGAAACATCTACCCCTATGACATTAAAACCCATATTTCTGTAAGAATGTAAGACTTGTGAGTATTCATTTTTTCTTAGCAAACCATTGTCCAAAAATACGCAGGTAAGCTGATCGCCGATAGCCTTATGGATAAGAGTAGCAGCAACTGTTGAGTCCACGCCTCCGGATAGTCCCATCAATACTTTGTCCTTGCCTACTTTTTCTCTTATGGTGTCTATGCTCTCTTCTATAAACATGTCTGGAGTCCAATCGCAACTGCAATGGGCAATGTTGACGATAAAATTTTTGATAATGTCCTTGCCTTCAATACTATGGGTTACTTCAGGATGGAATTGCAGACAGTAAACAAGTTGTTCATAAGCACCTGCTTTAGACCTGAAAGCAGCTACAGGTATGCCCTCGGTCTCCGCAATGATTTCAAAATTGTCCGGCAACTCCGTGATAGAGTCTCCATGGGACATCCATACTTGTGAGGATGCAGAAAGTCCATGCAATACTTCATCCTGAGGATTGGTAATATGCAAAGTCGCTTTGCCATATTCCCTTTGCAATGTTTTGGATACCTTGCCACCTAATTGGTGGGCAGTGAGTTGTGCGCCATAGCATATGCCAAGCATGGGTACTTTGCCCACTATCTTGGAAAGATCAGTGTAGAGCGCATTTACTTCTAGCACTGAAAATGGGCTGCCTGAGAGGACTACGGCCTTGGCCGTAAGATAATCTTCAGGCAATTTGTTGTATGGAAATATTTCACAATACACATTCAATTCCCGCAGTCTCCTGGCAATCAACTGGGTATATTGTGATCCAAAATCTAAAATGATAACCCTTTCCTTCATTGTGGTACTATATCAAAATTAAGGTGCAAAGGTACGAAAATTGATTTAAGTGTTATGGGTAAATATTGCAAGACTTTATCCCATTGGCATGAAAAATAATCTCATCAACGCTATTTGTATGCAAGTTAGGCCAAAATATTGGACACTGCTTCGATTTTGCCAAAAATACTAACCGTCAATTCAAACAGCCAATAAACTTCACCCTATTTTGTATTAAGTTAAATTTTCTATACTATCAACGTGGCAAAATAAAAACAGGTGTTCTTTTTTTGAAAGATACCTTTTCTATTATAAGTTTAACAATGATTCGCCAGTAACACAACTTTCAATTAAAAATTGTTAATGATTTTAATGGTACGCAGCATTGTGTGCAAGTGTCGTACCGCATTTAGCACAAGGAGTTGGAGATCCACCTCCACCTGCACACCCTTTAGGGCATGTGAAATGCCAAACTCCTTTTGCATTTTGAGGCGGTTCGGTTTTTGTGGCTGGAGTTGCAGATGCAGTAGTTGGAGCAGGAGTAGCTCCGGCGTGGTATGCTGCATTGTGGACTAGTGTCGCACCACATTTAGCACACGGACCTACAGCTCCGCCACCACCTTTACACCCTTTTGGGCAAGTAAAATGCCAAACCCCTTGGGCATTTTGAGCTGGTTCAGATTTGGTAGGAGGTGGTGTTACGACTTCTTGAGTATTTGCAGTTGGTAATGATTGGTCAGTCACTGGTGCCGGGGTAGTCGATGGAAGCGTTTCCATAGGTGTACTTTTAGCTGAAGCCTTGTCTGCATTATTTTTACATGCCATTACAAATAGGCAGGCAGTAAAAAAAGCGGTGATTATTAGTCTCATTTTATAAATTTTTGGCAAGATAGTTATTAATTGTAATATTGATTAAAGATTGACTGCAATAAATTAAATAGGGTTTGCTAATTAACTCGGAAATGATGTACACTCAAGGCGCAGGCAATAAAGCCGCAAATCAATACTACGAATTGCATGCAACTCAGAAGATGCCTTATTTCTTAGTAATGCAATAAATTTTACATAGGGTATACTGGAAAAGACAAAATTGTGGGTAGGCTCCAACCAATACAAGTAAAAGGCAAGCAATTGACTTGTCCAATTTGTGACAACCAATTATTCTATTCCCGAGAGGCCCAGCTTAATACTTCTATTGCCACATTGTTTAATTTTGATTGGACCAATCGATCTGCTGTGTGTTTCGTTTGTTCTGACTGTACACATATTTTTTGGCTTTTAGGGGAATAGATAAAAATTTCGTTTTATAAACACTTATTATGTAAAAGCACCCAAAAGGTATTTGCTGTAAGCTAAAGCATATAATCAACTAATATACAGACTTATAAATATATTGCAAATTTATTTATATTTCTTTTTCCAAAAATATTTCCATAAATAGAAATTTGGCTTTTACTTTGCATGTACTTAAATGATAGATTTAAAATGTTATTAATAAATAAAAATTGGTGGTGGCTTAATTCTGAATTCTCTCGAGAGTAAGGCACAGCTATACCAATTATACTATATAAATCGGTTTGTCGAATCTCTTGGCAAACCGATTTTTTTTTGTCCCTTATTTAATAAACTATAGCAATACAAAAAATGAATTTACAGCTAAAAATTACAGAAATGCTCTCCGATCTTTATACGCCGGTGAGTTTGTTTTTGAAGTTGAGGGATCGATTTGCAAGCGTGGTAATGCTGGAGAGCAGTGAGTACGCATCCAAAGAAGGCAGTTATTCCTTTATTGCAGTAGATGAATTGGCGGGCATTGAAATTGCCAACTTTAAAGTTACTACCTTTTCCCACAATAGCCGACCGGTATCTTATCCACTTGAATCAGACATAGTAGTCGAACTCAATGCTTTTATAAATAGCTTCAAGTTTGAAAGTGAGCCTTCAACGTTTAACGGTTTGTTTGGCTTTACTACATTTGAAAGCATCAAATATTTTGAAAACGGTGTTTATGCCGAAGCAGTAGCGGCCTACCCTATACCAGACATCAAGTATTCTCTTTATCGATACATCATTGTCTTTGATCATTTTAAAAATAAAATTTTATTGTTGGAAAATATTCCGGAAGGCAGCGATTCGGGATTAGATGACATCATCAATATTATCCAAAAACAAGACCATCAAATTTACGATTACACCCTGCACGAGGGAGAAGTGGGCAATATGACAGATGATGATTTTAAAAAAATAGTCAATGTTTGCAAACAGCATTGCCAGCGAGGGGACGTATTTCAAATAGTGCCTTCAAGAAGGTATTCTTATGGTTTTAGCGGTGATGAATTTAATGTTTACAGAAATCTGCGCTCTATCAATCCATCGCCTTATTTGTTTTATTTTGATTATTGTTCATACAAATTATTTGGTTCGTCACCAGAAGCCCAGATCATTGTAAAAGATGGTGAGGCAGAGGTACATCCTATTGCCGGCACCATCAAACGGTCGATGGATTACCAAAAAGATATGGACAATACCCAAAAACTGATCAATGACCCAAAAGAAAATGCGGAACATATCATGCTGGTGGATTTAGCAAGAAATGACTTAAGCAAAAATACCAAAAAAGTACACGTGGTCTCTTTTAAGGAAATTCAATATTTTAGTCATGTCATCCATCTGGTCTCCAAAGTCAAAGGCACATTGGAGGAAGGTATAAGTGCTTACCAGGTATTTGCCGATACTTTTCCGCAAGGCACTTTATCCGGTGCGCCAAAAATCAAAGCACTGGAAATCATTGAAAGCTTGGAACCCAACCACAGAGGGCATTACGGTGGGGCAATTGGCATGATTGGCTTCAACAATGAACTTAATCATGCAATAGTGATAAGAAGTGTATTAAGTATAAACAATACCTTGCATTTGCAGGCTGGTGCAGGTATAGTTATAGACTCCATCGATGAAAATGAACTCAAAGAAGTAAACAATAAACTAGGCGCTTTAAAAAAGGCATTGAATGTCTAAGGCAGCCCCAATTTCGTTTGACCAAGTAATAAATTAAATATATGAAGAAAATAATAATCATTGACAACTACGATTCTTTTACCTACAATCTTGTGCATATGGTAAAGGAAATCACTAAAGATGCCCTGGATGTCATGAGAAACAATGAACTCGATTACGATAAAATAGATGCTTCTAGCCACATCATACTTTCACCCGGGCCAGGCATTCCTGACGAAGCTGGCGATCTTAAAAAAGCTATAAAACGATACAGTGAAAATAAAAAAATACTGGGCGTGTGCCTTGGCCACCAAGCCATTGGAGAAGTATTTGGGGCACAATTGTACAACCTCGCCAATGTATTTCATGGCAGGAGAACGAAAATGATTCAGACCAAATACAAGAGCCCATTATTCAACAATGTGGAGCCTTCGTTTTATGCAGGTAGATACCATTCATGGGCTATAAATAAGACAAGCAATACAAGTGCATTTGACATTACTGCGGTCGATGAGGAAGATGAAATCATGGCCATACAGCACAAATCATTGCCAGTATATGGTGTGCAATTTCATCCTGAATCGATCATGACCGACCAGGGAAAAGTTATCCTCCAGAATTTTATTGAATTGTAAAAGACCAAAGACCACCATCAAAATCACCTATAAATAATATGCAATGAAACAAATTTTAAATCAATTGTTCGACCATAAGAAACTGGACAAAGTGCAGGCAAAAGAAGTCCTACTTAAAATATCTTCCAATGAATACAATGCAGCCCAGATCGCTGCATTTATTACAGTTTACCTCATGCGGAGCATTTCAGTAGAAGAGTTGGATGGTTTCAGGGAAGCACTTTTGGAAATGTGTGTGCCTGTACATTTTGAGGAAGATGTCATAGATTTATGCGGTACAGGCGGGGATGGCAAAAACACCTTTAATGTATCTACCTTGGCCTCCTTTGTTGTCGCTGGTGCGGGTTACAAAGTGGCCAAACACGGCAACTACGGGGTATCGTCAGTATCCGGTTCATCTAATGTGCTTGAAATGCTTGGGTACAAATTTACCAATGACGTGGATACGCTAAAAAAACAAGTGGACAAATCAAACATATGCTTTATGCATGCCCCGTTGTTTCATCCGGCACTCAAATCTGTAGGGCCTATAAGAAAAGAACTTGGTGTAAAAACTTTTTTCAATATGCTCGGACCATTAGTAAATCCTGCCAGGCCAAAATTTCAAATTACAGGAGTTTTCAACCTGCAATTGGCAAGACTTTACCAATACATTATGAAAAATACGCACACCTCATTTGCGGTAATCCACACTACCGATGGGTATGATGAAATATCCCTTACTGCCGATGCAAAGGTCATCACAAAGGTCGGAGAACGACTGCTATCGCCCCAATTCTTTAAGAGCGACTACCTCTTGCCCATTGACATCCACGGCGGCTCTACCATAGATGACAGTGTCCAGCTATTTCAAAATGTAATTAAAGGCAAAGGCAGTGAAGCGCAGAACGCTGTAGTAATTGCCAATGCAGCTTTAGCCATACAATGCATAAGTCAAAACGAAAATATGGAGGCTTGTATTGAGGAAGCACACGATTCGCTTTCCGGGGGTAAAGCCCTCCATGCGCTAAATACTTTAATCCATCTAAATTAAGCTTCAACCATCCAAAAAACAACAACTTCGCATGAATATATTAGACGAAATAATCCATAACCAAAAAGCCATAGTGGCCCAAAGTAAAATTTTGCACCCTATCAAAACACTGGAGGCAACCCCTTTTTTTGATCGAAAATGCCATTCGTTGGTTGAAAAAATTATCAATTATCCTTACCCGAGTATCATTGCAGAATTCAAAAGAAAATCGCCCTCTAAACCAGATATCAATGCCAATGCCGATATTAAAGCCATAGCTAAAGCATACCAGGAAGGCGGGGCAGCGGCCATCTCAGTACTAACCAATGAACACTTTTTTGGTGGAAACAATTTTGATATAATTGACATTAGAAATCAAATGGCAATACCCGTATTGAGAAAAGAATTCATCATTGACCCATATCAATTGTACGAAGCAAAAAGTATTGGGGCAGACCTTGTCTTGCTTATAGCTGAAGCATTGACAAAAGAACAATGCAAAACACTGGCCAAAGAAGCAAAAGCTTTGGGCTTAGAAGTGATAATGGAGTTGCATTCAGAAGAAGAGATCGATAAAATCAATGATTCAATTGACTTCGTAGGTGTCAACAACAGAAACCTTAAAAATTTCAACACCACCATCGAAACCTCACTTGCATTGCTCGACAAGCTTCCCACAGACAAAATTAAAATATCTGAGAGCGGCATTCAATCGCAGGAAGATGTAATCGCACTTTGGAACGCTGGCTATCGCGCTTTCCTGATTGGTGAAAGGTTTATGAAACACAACGATCCCGGCAAAGCACTCCTGGAATTTAACCAAACCATAATAAATAGCCTCGATGAAAATTAAAGTATGCGGCCTTAAAGAGGCAGATCAAATGATGGCCCTGGCCGACTTGTCAATGCTGGGAATTGCACATGACCATAACGGAATTGCCCAGTCAAGGGATGCAAATGGCTACCAATACAATGTAGATTTTGTCGGTATTAATTTTTATAAGGATTCACCCAGGTACTATCAAGGGGAGAGCCTTGCAAACCTCCATCTTGGCCGCACAAAAAAAGTAGGCATTTTTGTCAACGCAACTGAAGATCAAGTAATCCATACCATTCAATACCACAAGCTCGATTATGTGCAATTGCATGGTGAGGAGACTCCGGCTTATTGTGCATTGATAGCCGATCATGCCATGGTCATCAAAGCTTTACCGCATTACGTAATCAATGAACAAGATGCATTGCACAAATTCAGGATGTGTGAACTCTTTCTTTTTGATACTGCCTCCGTAAACTATGGCGGCAGTGGTGAAAAATTTGATTGGACGATGCTTAAAGAATATAATGGACCCAGGCCCTACCTTTTGGCCGGCGGTATCGGCTTAGAAGATGTAAGTAAAATCAATGGATTAAAAAACCAATATGGCTTCCTTGGCATTGACATCAATTCAAAATTTGAAAGCACACCAGGAATCAAAGATTTGAATAAAATCTCTTTATTTATTAAAACTCTAAGAAATGAATTATAATTATCAATCCCCTGATGCCAAAGGATTTTATGGCTCATTCGGCGGCGCATTCATCCCTGAAATGCTTTATGCCAATGTAGATAAGCTATCAAGGATGTACGATGAATGCCTCAAAGATCCGGCATTTATCCGGGAGTACAATCAGCTGTTGAGAGACTTTGTAGGCCGGCCATCGCCATTGTACTATGCAGCAAATCTTTCAAAAAAGTACCACACTAATATTTACCTCAAAAGAGAAGACCTCAACCATACCGGAGCCCATAAGATCAATAACACCGTTGGCCAAATCCTCATCGCTGAGCGACTTGGTAAGAAAAGAATCATAGCAGAAACCGGTGCCGGTCAACATGGTGTAGCCACTGCCACTGTTTGCGCATTGAGAGGTCTTGAATGTATCGTATATATGGGAGCTGTAGATATAGATAGGCAAGCCCCCAATGTGGCTCGTATGAAAATGCTTGGCGCCAAAGTAATTGCCGCAGAGAGTGGTAGCAAAACCCTAAAGGATGCAACCAATGAAGCCATCAGAGACTGGATCAACAATGCCGAAACTACCCATTATATCATAGGGTCTGCGATAGGACCACATCCCTACCCTGACCTCGTCACCAGATTGCAATCCATCATCAGTGAAGAGATCATCGCACAGATCAAAGAAAAAACAAATAAAGATTACCCGGATTTCATAGTTGCCTGCGTCGGCGGTGGCAGCAACGCAGCCGGCACGTTTTATCATTTCCTAAATGATACCCGGGTCAAACTTGTACTCGCAGAAGCTGCTGGCAAAGGCATAGATTCCGGACATTCTGCCGCTACCAGTATATTGGGACGCGAAGGCATTATACACGGCTGCAAAACCTTGCTCATGCAAGATGCATACGGCCAGATTACAGAGCCCTACTCGCTCTCTGCCGGACTTGACTATCCCGGCATAGGCCCGCTCCATGCGCATCTAATCACGGAAGGCAGAGCCAAAGTGTATGCCGCCACAGATGACGAAGCTCTGGCTGCTGTCATTGAACTAAGTAGATTGGAAGGCATAATTCCCGCACTTGAGACCGCCCACGCACTGGCTATCATCCATCGAATCGGCGCCGGTCCGGACGACAATGTAGTAATAGGACTTTCTGGCCGCGGCGACAAAGACTTAAATACGTACATGACACATTTAAAAAATATAGACCTATGAATAAAATAAGTAGCGTTTTTACCAATACCAATAATATACTCAATATTTACATTACTGCCGGATATCCTCATCTAGATAGTACAGCTGAGCTTATTTTAAAACTAGACAATGCCGGGACAGATATCATCGAAGTAGGTATGCCCTACTCTGATCCATTAGCCGATGGGCCAACCATACAGTTTAGCAGCGCAATGGCGTTGAAAAATGGATTGACTCTACCCATCTTATTTGATCAACTCAAATCGGTAAAAGGAAAGATCAATTGTCCATTGATCCTTATGGGATACTACAACCAATTGCTTCAATATGGTGTGGAGTCATTTTTAAAATCAGCAGTAGATGCAGGAGTTCACGCACTTATTGTTCCTGACCTTCCAATGGATATTTATGAAACTGAATACAAGAAAATGTTTGAAGACTATGGCATGGAAATTAGTTTTTTGATCACGCCATTCACTTCAGATGAGAGGATAAAAAAAGCAAATGCATTGAGTTCTGCTTTTGTGTACATGGTATCTCAGACGTCTATTACAGGAAATACCACATCTATTCAAGACAATCAGATACAGTACTTCAAAAGAATACAAGCAATGGAATTGTCCACGCCTAGATTGATAGGGTTTGGTATCCACGATAAAGCCTCTTTTGACATTGCATGTGCCTATAGCAATGGGGCCATTATCGGCAGTGCATTTATAAGGGCTTTGGCCAGTATGGGTCTCCAAGATGCAGTGGATGCATTCGTAAAGTTTAAAAGGTAAACAACCTACCATTCGACTGCTTGGTAATGTTTCTCTACTATATCATATTATAACAAACGTAAATTTACAGGCACAAAAAATATTTTCGCGATCCTTAATACAAGAAAAATAGCTCTATTGCTATAAAAACAAAGCCAGCAAAAATCACACTGATAAGATAAGCAAAATATTTAATCCCTACATTTTTAGCTTGGTATCAATACTTGTTTTACCTAATCGCATAAGCCCGAAAGGCTCCTGCTTTAATAACTTTTTCGTTTATTATGCACGATATACATATAGAAGTAAGTCTATCGTGGTTGGTATATTTGTATATTTTAGGTACCCCTTCACACTCCACTATTTCAGTCTGACAATTTTTCCATTTATACTTATTGGTGCCAACTTTTTCAATTTCAAATCCTTGTTTCTTAAGTTTTTCAATTTCCTGATCACTTAAATATAAAAGTTTATGGTCTTTTTGAAAAGCGGCATGACTATAATCTAAAATGGTTAGTGAATCCTTGGTTTGTGCTTTTAATCCAAATGTGCAACAGGTTAAAATAAATAATATCGATAGTTTCATTTTACTTAATTTTTTAATTACTCAATTATCGGCAAGCGCCGGCATGATCCAATTGTTCAGCAATATAGCATCCTATGCAAGCAGACCAGGTATAATTTGGGTTTTGGGTTTGCAGTATTGCGCACGTACCGCCTTCGCAATTTATGGAACCTCCTTGATTGTCACTCCATTTGCAATCGTGGGCTCTGGAATTGCATTCTAAGGATATTCCATTTCTGTTTAAATTTAAAATTTCAGCTTCATTCAATACTTTGTAAGTAACCCCGTCCAAGGTAATATATTTTGAATTTATGGTGTTTTTGTTTTCTAGGCTTTTTAAATTTTTTAATTCATCTTTGTTACAAGATAAATTACATAGACCTGCGGTCATTACTATTAATAATAACTTTAAAAATTTCACTTGGTGATAAATTTGATTGGTTAGAGATAGTGAGTTGGGACTCATTTATATGCATTCTGATTTTTTTAATGTTGAGTGATTCAGAATAAAACACTCAAACGCTAAATTGATAAGCTTATAGGTGCTTTCATTAATTGCATTTTGTTAAAACTGTACCGTCAGTTATTTCCGTTGCAATACTATTATTGCTTGATAAGGTACAAATATAAATGGTTTATTGAATAGCAGAGCAAATTATGCTAATATAATTTTGACATCAATTGAAAATACAAATTATATATAGCATACACGTGCCTCTTTTTTTCAAAAACTACTCAAATGGTTTTAAGGCAATGCAAGTGATTTGCAATAATATTTCGCCTATTGATAATATGCCAAATTATCTATTTCGATAATCATTTTTTTATAGCCAAAATAATTTGAATGCTGATTTGCGAATAACAAGTTCTAGGCATCGCAGATCTCCTAAAAAATTTACACTCCCATAACTTTTTACCGAAAAAAAGGACTACTTTCGATGTACTTTTAAGCATTTTTTATTTAGTCATTTCCTTTACATTCGTGCCTTCATGCCAAACAATAATTACATAGAAGAAAAGGAGTACGCCGATTCATTAAAGATAGCAGCAGCCCTGCCTCTTTATTTTTCAAAATACCATTTTGCCGATGGCGGCTACAACGATGCTTTTTTTAAAATAAAAATTGGCCCGATTTTCATTCCTATTCCCAATATAAAATCTAGGGTCGAAGCTGTAAAGATCCACGACATCCACCATATACTTACAGAGTATAAAGCCAACTGGAAAGGAGAGATCCAAATAAGCGCATGGGAGATCGCTTCCGGCTGCAATACTTACTGGGCTGCATGGCTACTCAATCTGGCTTCTGTCATCATTGGCACATTTTTATTCCCAGCAGCCATGTACCATGCCTTTGTTGCTGGCAGAAGGGCAAAGACCAATCTTTACCAAAAAGCGCTACCCTATTCATCATTATTGGAAATGACTGTAGGTGAATTGCGCCAGTATGTTGGTCTTGTCTAAAGGTTTATAATAAACAGTAGCGGAAAAACTTATCATTCTACCACTAAATTTCAATAAAACCTAAAATATTAACTTAATTTTGTATCGAAAGCAAGCTATATAAGAAGAAATGAAAGACCCTATTCTATTACTCCATGGTGCCTTAGGAAGCAAAAAACAATTTGAAACATTAAAAATTAAATTGAGTGATTCTTTTGATGTATATGACCTGGATTTCGAAGGCCATGGCGGATTCGAATCACAAAAAGAGTTTTCCATTGCATTGTTTACCCAAAATGTAATTGACTTTCTGCAAAGAAATGCCATTGAAAAGGTTCATATTTTTGGTTACAGTATGGGTGGTTATGTCGCATTGAATACTGCACTGAAAATTCCAAATAAAATAATGAAAATTGTTACCCTAGGAACTAAATTTAACTGGGATATAGCGTCTGCAGAAAAAGAAGTAAAAATGCTAAATCCTGATAAAATAGAAGAGAAAATACCTCAGTATGCAGAGAAATTGAGGATTGAGCACCATCCTCAAGATTGGAAAGAAATAGTATATAATACAGCAAAAATGATGATTGGATTGTCTCAAGGAGGAATGCTAAATGATTACGAACTAAGTCAAATCCAACATCAGGTTACCATAGGAATAGGCAATCTGGATAAAATGGTGGGTTTCGAAGAATCTGAAAGAATAGCCTCAATTGTCCCCAATGCAGTTGTAAAACAATTGATGGGTTTTGAGCATGCCATTGACAAAATAAAGCCGGCAGAACTCACATTGTTTATAGAAGAATCACTTAAATAAGACACTATCCATATTCATTTTATCTAAAATGTCTGGCTTACTAGTATAATCTGTAGAGCTTTGACTATTTCAACACCATTTTTCTAAATAGGCTCTGTTCCATTTAAAAAGAGATTGAGGCAAACAGGTATCAACTATTTGCCCAACTTTCACCTTTTAGTAATTTAGTTTGGCATTTGCCGAAATTTTGAAAAATCTGAAAGGTTGCCCTATTTGATAGGCTGATCAAAGCCTTATTTCAATAGAAAAACCTTATCTTTGCACTTCAATTAATGTAATGGATATTAAAAACAACATCCTTGAAACCATAGGCAATACTCCGATGGTCAGGCTCAATAAAGTAACCAACGGACATCCTGCTTTGGTATTGGGTAAAATAGAAACGTTCAACCCGGGCAATTCGATCAAAGACAGGATGGCCCTCAAAATGGTAGAAGATGCCGAGAAAGCTGGATGGATCAAGCCGGGTGGCACTTTTATTGAGTGTACTTCTGGTAATACCGGCATGGGTATAGCCATTGCAGCTTGTGTAAAGGGATATAAGACAATTTTTACCACCAGTGACAAGCAAAGCAAGGAAAAGATTGACTTGCTCAAGGCCTTGGG
>JAYUTD010000062.1:0-2383 GCA_043755305.1 Saprospiraceae bacterium | reverse complement strand
CACCAGAAGGTAGATCTACTTTTAGAGGAACAAATAAAAATATTGTTTGAAAGCCAGGCAAAACAAATGGAGTTGCTGGAGGAAATCAATGCAAAAATAAAATGAGGAAGTTGTGATAGTTCATCTTCACAGAAGGAAAACAATAATACAAGCCCTTACCACTAATAAATGCACAAAAAAAGCCTCGTTGTAAAAAAACGAGGCTTCTTGTAAAATTCACTTTAGTGCGTAAATGGAATTATTTTTTCAAGTTATAGTTAACAGCATTGTTGCCTATAAGTTTTCCTAATCTAAGACCTTCTGTACAGTCAAATCTTGGATGTACTCCAAGTGGAATCCTCGAGTAAGCATTTTCTTCTCCAATCTGAGTTAACGTAGTGTAGGTTCTTGGCTTACCGTTAAAATCAGTTCTTCCTTCGTGACATCTGTCGGTAAAGGTATAAGCAAGATTTACATTATTTTTATCCCCAAAGAAAGCAGCCATTACTGAAATTCCTAATCCTCCAAATGTTGAGTGGCCTGATGGATATCCTGGAAAAGGTGGGGTTAAATTTTCTGTGCCTATAGCATTTCCAAGTATGGTTTTAAAATTAGCGTCGATATTATCTATAATATAGTGCGTCGGCCTTTCAACATTATAGATGTATTTAGACCCCCATGCAGCAGCGGCAGCATCATTTTCCGCAATGCCTAGCTTAAACAGAAATTCCAAGGTAGATTCCAAATCCAAATTTTCATTGGCAATCATTTGGTTTCCTA
The DNA here is from genome assembly GCA_043755305.1 of Saprospiraceae bacterium. Classification (GTDB taxonomy): domain Bacteria; phylum Bacteroidota; class Bacteroidia; order Chitinophagales; family Saprospiraceae; genus JADKBO01. Next base: position 1,624 of record JAYUTD010000062.1, on the reverse strand, counting down.
TTTGAAATACTCTGGCCGGCGGAGAGAATGTAAGCCCTACGATGTCATCGCTCCAAAATTCTGCTTTCCATCTGTCTTCGTATGTAAGGTTTTGTACTGTATTGTATACTTCTTCGAAGTCTTTGTAGTATTGACTTGTTTTTTCTGTGCTGAATGCAGGTGGCGCCGGAGATACCAGGTCTTGACCAAAAGTAGCAAAAGTCCTAACCTTTCCCCAGTATGGGAATAAAGCTTTTCCAGTTGCAGCTCTCCATTTGCCTGGTCCACTTGGCGGTGTATAATTTGCTGCAAAAGCATCCTTGATTTGTGCTTCTGCTTCCAAATCCGTCTTTGAGTAAGCAATTACCGCATCAGCCACATCTCTGCCCCACTTTTGAGAATTGCTGAAAACTTCTTGGCTTACGGTAGCTGAAAGTTCCTGATTGATGCTAGATTCAAGGTCATTCATTTTACCTTTGTGTTCTGTAGTAGTGCCATACATAAAGTGATCCGTAGTTCTTGCAACGGCTGCATTCAAAGCCACATTCCAATTGTACTGATCTACTGCCTTTGGCAGGGCAGGGATGGTCAATCCAGAAAGTTTAGTGCTATTAGAAACGTATGTAGGCATACCAGGAAGGCCTGTTTCATATCCTGCCATCCATATATAAGCCAAAGCCCTTGAAGTTGCTGCAGGTCTGAAATTGGGTAAATCTTTTTCTACATCCATATAGAGATTGATCCATTGACGTGCATACTTACTTGAGTACGCTGCTGTTCTGTTTTCTTTTTTAATGACCGGATCTGTGATAGGGTCTGGATCTTTTTTACAAGATGAAAGGAATAACACAATTGCCAAAACGGCGAAAATAAATTTGTTGATTTTTAAAAGTCTCATTTTTTAATATTGTAAATTATATAATTAAAATATAAACGAATCGATAAATTAATTGCAATTCATATCGTGTTTAGATTCAGGATCATTGTTAATAAAACAGTTACCTGACAACACTTTACTTGGCTTATACCGAACCAAATTAGGGTCATACAAAGCATTTTCAATAAAATCGGTCAAGTCTTTGACTTCTTTATCCGTAAGACCCAGCGGCTTGAACAATGGATCCATTCTATCTGAAGATACCCTGGAATTTTCATGTACTCCGAGATTAAAGTATTGGACAACATCTTGAAGGTTGGTTTTGCTGGCACCATGAAAGTAAAAGCCAATGTCTTTTAAATTATAAAGTTGTGGTACCTTAAACTTATAGAGGTCAGCATCATTTAATGTAAATCCACCTCTTCCTTTCGCTCTTCCATCTGTAGTTTTATACACCAGATAATCTGATTGGTCAAGATCCTTTACACCGACGGCAGCAAATTTTTGGCCATTGAAAGAAGGGCTATTGTGGCAATTAATGCATCCCGCCTTTCCAAAGAAAAGTTCTGCACCTATAAGTTGATTTTCAGTCAAAGCATTTTTATCTCCTTTTAACCATTTTTGGAAAGGTGCTTGATTGGTATAAATGGTTCTGAAATAAGCTGCTAGTGCATTACCTGCTGTTTGCAATGAATATCTTTCCTGCAAAGGCAATTCAGGAAATCCCTTGTCAAAAAGTGGAGAATAACCCAAATAATCCATTAGTTC
>JAYUTD010000061.1:0-2389 GCA_043755305.1 Saprospiraceae bacterium | reverse complement strand
ACCAGAGCCAATGACTTTGGGTATTCAAAAAATGCAGAAGAAACCATATCTATTTGGGACAATGAATTGGTCAAGCAAGATGTGGTTTGGGCCATCAGAAACACCCGGCCAGATGTGATCATCAATCGATTTGACCACAGAACGAGTGGTACTACCCACGGCCACCACACCGCATCTGCTATGCTTTCGCATGAGTTGTATGAAAAAGCAGCCAGTAAAGACGCTTATACAGATCAGCTAAAGTTCGTAAGTCCATGGCAAGCCCAACGGATGTTTTTTAATCTTTCCTGGTGGTTTTTTGGCAGTCAGGAGGCCTTTAAAAAAGCGGATAAATCCAACTTTGTTTCATTTGATATAGGTGGCTATTATCCTTTACTGGGTAAATCAAATACAGAAATAGCGGCATTGTCGAGAAGCAACCACAGGTGTCAAGGATTTGGCAGCACAGGCACAAGAGGTGGCCAACTTGAGTACCTTGAATTGCTAAAGGGCAGTATGCCTCCTGCTAAAGCCAATGTATTTGAAGGTATAAATACTACATGGACAAGAATAAAAGGAGGCGAAAAAATTAAAACCATATTAGACAAAGTGCAAGCTGAGTTTGATTTTAAAGCCCCACAAAATTCAGTGAGTCAGTTGGTCAAAGCATTGGAATTGATCGAAAAAATAGAAGACGATTTTTGGAGGGAGAGAAAAACAGGTGAGATTAAAAATATCATTGCCCGATGCCTGGGCCTCTATTATGATGCTGTATCTGCTACTCATACAGCCACACCAAATGAAAATGTAAAAATTGACATAGAGCTTGTAAAAAGACTACCAGGAAATGTGGTATTAAAAGGACTCAAACTTCTGCCTGACGGCAAAGACACTACTATGGCAACAGTATTGAATAATAATGAAACCTACCTTCAGTCATTCATCTACAAAGTAGCTTCCAATGAGGCATACACCAACGCTTATTGGCTCAATGAAAGTGGAAGCAAAGGTATGTACAAAGTGACTAAACCAGAGTGGATCGGCAAGCCGGAGACGCCAAGAAACATCAAAGCTCAATTTGTATTTACTATCGAAGGCAAAGACATTTTGTATGAGAAAGCCATCAGTTATAAATACAATGACGATGAGAAGGGAGAAGTCTATCGTCCATTTGAAATTACGCCTGAGGTCTTTGTAAAATTTGGCGAAAAAGTATATGTCTTTGGCGATAACCAATCAAAGAAAGTAAAAGTGATTGTCAAAGCCGGAGCCGGTAATCAAAGTGGAACATTGTCCTTGCCTGTACCACAAGGATGGAAAGTAAGTCCTGCCATGCAGCCTTTTGAGATTAAAGACAAGAATGCGTCAAAAGAATTTATATTTGATGTAGTACCTCCGGCACAAGAGTCTGAAGCAGTGCTCACCCCTATTGCGGAAGCTAATGGCAAGCAATATACCAGGCAACAAATTGAAATCAACTATGACCATATACCTTTTCAAATGGTATTCCAGCCTGCAGAAACAAAGTTGGTGAAGATCAATATTAAAATATCAAGCAACAACATCGCTTATGTGCCTGGCGCAGGTGATGAGGTAGCACAGAGCCTTAGGCAGATCGGATATGTTGTAACTGATATTGAAGCCAAAGACATCAACAAAGACAAAATAGAAAAATACGATGCCATCGTCATCGGTGTACGGGCATTCAATACCAAAGATGATTTGAAATTTAAGCAAGAGGATTTATTTAATTATGTGAAAAACGGTGGCAATCTCATTGTGCAATACAACACGAGTGGAGAGATCCTTGTAAAATCACTGGGTCCCTACCCTCTTAAAATAGGCAGAGACAGAGTAACTGTAGAGGATGCACCTATAAGAATTTTGAAACCGGACAGTCCCATCGTCAATTTTCCAAATAAAATTACTGAGCATGATTTCGATGGATGGATTCAGGAACGGGGTTTGTATTTTTCCAATGAATGGGATAAAAGCTACGAAGCTATACTTTCCTCCAATGATCCCAATGAGACGCCAAAAGATGGCGGTCTATTGGTAGCTAAGTATGGTGACGGTTATTTCATCTATACCGGGTATAGTTGGTTTCGACAACTGCCTGCCGGAGTGCCAGGTGCATTCAGGATTTTTGCAAATATGGTCTCCATTGGCAATGAAGCGAAGCCATGATCAAAGACAAATGGCATAAAGCATACATCATTGTAATTGTTGTAAACATACTCTATGTATGTCTATTCTTGCTCATGATGAAAGCTATTCATTGATGGGTATACACTGGATCGACTGGTTGGTGCTTATAGGTACCTTGTTATTTATAGTGCTATACGGTATATATACCACAAGGGCAAACAGCCATCAAATGGCCGATTTTCTCAAAGGCACACAACCCATC
>JAYUTD010000060.1:0-6000 GCA_043755305.1 Saprospiraceae bacterium | reverse complement strand
GAACCATTTTTAACTTCGGTCACGATAACAAGGTAGCCATTTTTACTTGAACCCGCAATTGGCACATATGCGGTAAAATCAAAATTAGCCGGTATTGTACCCGGGGATATTGGATCGCCAGCTTCAATTATTTTTTGGAACCTGTGTGTTTCAACGGGAAATATAAAATTGGTAGTTTGGACACCGGGCACAGCTGAAGTAAAATTTGCAATATTTTGCCCAAATGCAACATTACAAACAACAATAAAATATAAATTTATTATTACTAGCTTTTGCATTTTTATATTTTGGTATCAAATATACTACATCTACTGCATTTCATTCAAATTATACAATTTAAAAACGATATTCAATGCACTATCTGGCTGAAAAAACAAAAGCTTCTATTGAAAAGAAAAGGCTATTTTTGTCTTCCTTTTAGAAAAATGTATGGAAAAAGAGATTACCCTTGTATATAGTATAAAATTGTTTAACGGCGGAGTCAGTTTCTATTACCCCGAAGCCTTTTTGGCAAGTACTAAAAATGGAAATCCTGAATACTTTAAAAAAACCGGGTCCTATGAAGTCATTGAAAGCTATGGTATAGTCTATAATGACAATGACCACGAAAAACTGCTGAAAATATGTTTAGCGCTCAATCCTTTGGAAATAGAAAATACTTTTCAGAAAAAAAATGGAAAAAGACAGTCGTTAAGCCAACTCTTTGAAGTCGATATAGTGAAATCCAGTATACAAAAGAAAATTGACCTTGGGCTTCACACGTTTATTAAAATTATTAAGCAAAATGGTTATCCATTGTATTTTGATCCCCGGCGCAAGGTGCACCTTGACAATTGTAAAATAAAATTTTCTCCTTTTTTATTACAGCCACTTTTGAGATTTGAAAAGACTGTAACCGGAACAAACTATTACTTTTACCTGAGGCTTGAAGAAAATGTTGCTTCGCCAAAAGACATGGCAATCCTATTGCTTTCTCAAAACCCTGCTATCATCTTACAAAACAATACTATCTTCGAAATAGAAAATTTCGATGGTAAAAAAATAATTCCTTTTTTAGAAAAGTCATACATCCATATTCCTGCCAGGATAACCCATGATTATTTTACAAAATTTATCAAAGACATCATAGCCAAAGTCGATGTGGAAGTTGAAGGATTTGAGTACCAAAAAATCGATGTCTATCCCAAAGCCCTTTTGAAATTCAGTAGCGGATTTACAGAAGACAATTATGAAGCTATACCAATATTTCAATACGGAGAGGTGCGATTTATCTATGGGGACAAACAAAAGTACAAAGTAAATATTGATATCAACGAACAAAATGAGGTCAAGGTAACACAAGTAAACAGAAATTTTGAGGCAGAAGAAAAATATTTAACCCTATTTGAGGAACTTTCTTACCAAAAAACAGCTGCCTTCAGATTTAAATTAGAAAGTGACGACCCTTACCATTCGTTGTTGAATAGTATAAAAAATGAAAAACTTTTTATCGCACAAGGTTGGCAAATATTCTTTCCGGAAATCAATCAAAAAAAGATAAATCTGGATGACTATTCTATCAAGGAAGCTGTCACTGCACTCAATGACTGGTTTGATATCCATGCAGTAGTCGAAGTAGGCAATCAACACATACCTTTTACATCGCTGATCCACCATATAAAAAAGAACAATAGATTGTATATTTTGAAAGACGGCACACTGTTTATAATACCGCTGGAATGGATGCAGAAGTACGAAATGCTGGCGAGATTTGGTGAAGCAGACGGGGATAAAATCCGGATAAGCAAAGCCAATTATACGATAATTGACGAACTGGGCATTGAAAGCCATGGTCCAAAACCAAAAGCCATCATAAGCGAAAGTGACTTTGAATTTGAACTGCCTTCCTCTTTACATGCAACCTTAAGACCGTACCAATACGATGGAGCAAAATGGCTGGTCAAACATTACAAAAACAATATGGGGGCATGTCTGGCAGATGATATGGGGCTTGGTAAAACATTGCAGGCACTGACTTTGCTTTGTCATGTGAAAGAAACGTTGGGAGATGAGATCGTCTCATCACATAAATCGATATTACAACTGAGTTTATTTGATACCTATAATACACAAAGAAGGGCATTACAGACACTAATTGTAGTACCTGCATCGCTAATATTCAATTGGGAAAGAGAAATTAAAAAATTTGCCCCTTCGCTGATGGTCAAGGCACACAGTGGCACGGACCGGACCAAAGACTACAAAGGACTCGTCCACTTTGACATTATCCTGACTTCATATCCTATAGCCTTGAAAGACTATAAATTGCTGGAATGCATCACCTTTGAATATATCATTATAGATGAGGCTCATTACATAAAAAACAGGGATTCAAAAATCTTTAAAGCGCTCAACACATTCAAAGCAAAAAATAAAATATCGCTGAGTGGTACTCCGATAGAAAATTCCCTGGCAGATCTCTGGTCGCAGATGCAATTTATCAATCCTGACATCTTGCTGAGTTATACCCAGTTTAAAAAAATGTACCAAGATCCAATAGAAAAAGAAAAAGACGAAAAAGCCATACAAGAGCTCAAAAAAATGCTTCACCCCTTTATACTTAGGCGCACAAAAAAAGAAGTGCTCACTGATTTACCAGAGTCAGAAGAACAAATATATTATTGTACTATGGATGACGATCAGCGCAGTCTGGTTGAGGCTGAAAAATCCAAAGCAAGAAATACATTGCTCAATGCCATAGAAGAGGTAACTCAAAATAAAATTCACGTCTTCAATGCACTGATGCGATTGCGCCAACTTGCCAATCATCCAAGGCTTGTAGATGAGGACAGCTCCATAAGCAGCTGCAAATACGAAGAGGTAACCAATACCATAGACACATTGGTAAAAGGGGACAATAAGGTACTTATTTTCTCCACTTTCCTGGGCCAGCTCGACATCTACCGGTCCTACCTCGAAACCAATAAAATAGGCTATTCCATGCTTACTGGAGCAAGCAATGCCAAGCAAAGAGCTAAGGCCGTTGATGATTTTCAAAACAATGAGGACTGTCGTGTAATGCTTATAAGTATTACTGCCGGCAATACCGGACTCAACCTGACAGCGGCCAATTATGTCATACTGCTAGATCCATGGTGGAATCCATTTATAGAAGAGCAAGCCAAAGGCCGGGCCCATAGAATAGGCCAATTGCGTGAAGTCACCTTTATAAAATTTATTACCAAAGATACCATTGAAGAAAAAATACTAAGCCTTCAGGAACGCAAGCTTAAGCTGTCCATGGATTTTATGGACGAGAGGAGCATGCCGGAGTTTGATAGGGAGACTTTGGGGTATTTGTTGAGTTGAGAAAAAATATTGGATTATTTTATATGTTTAACCCATCTACTATCAACAAGTACTGTGCCACTAAAGAAAAATAAAACATGTATTGTTAACATTCCATTCAAAAAAAAGGCATTCATTTTTACTTACTTTTGCAGCCTTAAAAAAAAGAATATATGATTTCAGTAGATCAGCTGGCAGTAGAGTTTAGTGGCAAGACCTTGTTTAGCAATATTTCTTTTGTCATCAATGAAAATGACAAGATCGCCCTTATGGGTAAAAATGGGGCCGGGAAATCAACTATGATGAAGATAATAGCAGGAGTCAACAAGCCAACAAAAGGCCACGTGAGGGCACCAAAAGATGCAGTGATTGCCTACCTGCCACAACATTTGTTGACTGAAGATAGTGCTACTGTATTTGAAGAAACTTCCAAGGCTTTTGAGCATGTCTATGCCTTGCGTGATGAAATGGACAGACTCAACAATGAGATGTCCACTCGTACCGATTATGAGTCTGACGACTATATGAAGCTGATCGAAAAAGTGTCAGAGTTGGGTGAAAAATATTATTCTCTGGAAGATGTTAACTATGATGCAGAAGTAGAAAAAGCATTGCTGGGCCTGGGATTCAAACGCGAGGATTTTACCCGATTGACCAGCGAGTTTAGCGGTGGATGGAGAATGCGGATAGAATTGGCAAAAATATTGTTGAAAGACCCTGACCTTATTTTACTGGATGAGCCTACCAACCATATTGATATAGAATCTGTCATCTGGCTGGAAGACTTCCTCATCAATAAAGCCAAAGCAGTCATGGTCATCTCTCACGATAAGGCATTTATCGACAACATTACCAATAGGACGATCGAAGTGACGATGGGCAAGATCTATGATTACAAGGCCAATTACAGCCACTACCTCACGCTAAGGGCTGACAGAAGGATACACCAGCAAAGGGCTTATGCCGAACAACAAAAGACAATAGCAGAAAGCAAGTTGTTTATAGAAAGATTCAAAGGTACATACTCAAAAGCCAATCAGGTCAACTCTGTCGAAAGAATGTTGGAGAAAATGGAAATTATTGAAATCGATGAGATCGACAACTCAGCATTGAAACTGAGATTCCCACCTTCCATAAGATCTGGCGACTACCCTGTTACCATCGATGGCTTGTCAAAAAGCTATGATGACCTGGTCGTCTTCAAAGATGCGAGCATGACCATCAAAAGAGGAGAAAAAGTGTGTTTTGTGGGACGTAATGGTGAAGGTAAATCTACCATGATCAAAGCCATCATGGGCGAGATAGACTATGAGGGCAATTGTACGATAGGCCACAATGCAAAGATTGGATACTTCGCACAAAATGAAGCAGCCAAATTAGACCAGGGCCTTACTGTATTTCAAACCGTAGATGAAGTGGCCGAAGGCGATGTCAGGACACAATTGAAAACCATACTTGGGTGCTTTATGTTTTCCGGGGATGACATCGATAAAAAAGTAAGTGTCTTGTCAGGTGGAGAGCGGACAAGATTGGCTATGGTCAAACTGCTACTAGAGCCGGTGAATTTCCTTATCCTCGACGAACCTACCAATCACCTTGATATAAAATCAAAAGACGTACTTAAAGAGGCCTTGCTCAATTTCGACGGCACACTTATTTTAGTATCTCACGACAGAGATTTCTTGATGGGCTTGTCCCAGAAAGTATTTGAGTTCAAAGACAAAAGAGTCCTCGAACATTTTGAGACCATCGATGAATTTTTGGTAAGAAACAGGATGGAGAGTTTAAAAGAAATAGAATTGAAGAAGTAGAGAATAAAGACTTGATAAGTCAGTGAATAAATGCAAAATCTACTATTCTTTTGACACTTCTATGTAAACAGATTCTTCAGATAAAAAAGAAGGATTGCTAAATATCAAAAGCCAACTTCTAAATGCATAGAAGCTGGCTTAGGTTTTAAACGCTATTCAAACTTTGCTACTTATACTCTTCCTTTCTTTTTGGCCACCTGCATAGGATTGGTGCCTTCGGCAGGTTTTGTGTTTTTCTTTTGTTTGTATAATTCAAACTTACTCGCAGGCATTTCTTTGTTCCACAAATTATTGGACTCATCTACATCAGCAGTCTCTTTCATTGGATCGAGTGCTATGGATGCCACTTCTTTTTCTTTGTAAAATGTCTTTACTACTTTACTTTCATTTTTGCGCCAAACCTGCGCAGGTATGTACTCTACTTCTTTGGTGCCATCTTTGTAAGTAAACTCTATTATAATGGGCATGACGAGTCCGCCTTTGTTGCTGAATGAGATTTCATAAAGATGTTTGTCCTGGTATTTTTTCTTGCTCTCTTCATCGAGCGGTTCATTCATTGCTACCAATGGCATCACTTGTTTTGAAGTGTCGTATTTTTCAATATTTCTGTCATATTTCCAATAGAAATCCCGCAGTGTGGTATCCCTATCTGTTGCAAAAGTGATGTTTTTATCCTGCTTGTTTCTTACTTTAGAAATATCTTCGAAGGCATTGACATTTGGTTTTGAAACCGGGACTAAGCGTATGGTGTCCCTTAGTAGTTTTGGAATTGCATTGACATTTGGCATGGCATGTTTGACGGTATCAATTGCTATATCACAGTTGTCTGTGCTGTAAAACCAACCTCTCCAAAACCAATCCA
>JAYUTD010000059.1:0-15615 GCA_043755305.1 Saprospiraceae bacterium | reverse complement strand
GGCCGCTATTTTGTTTTTTCAAATAGTTGTATGTCTTTTCAATAGAGGAAGCTCATCTACATTTATGGTGCGCACTCATTACACCGTATCCCTGGCCTTTACATTGGTTTTTGCATTATTCAATGCAGTCTTGAGTTTATCTACGCAAAACCAAAATGTATATTGGGGTAAATCTATAGCATGTTATTTTATACTGTGCACGATGGGCTTGTCAAGTGCTTACCTCTTTTCTGGATTAACCATTGACGAAGCCGGTCCGTATAGGTGGATTTATGCCGTATTTTCATTTGGCTACATTATGTTTCTTGCTATCATTAGATCTATCAGAAAAATTGTAGCTATAGCGCAAAAACAAGACCACAGACTGCGTGGAGAGTAATTGATCAAATGTCAAAATGCTTATGAAAAATTAATTTAATTGACCCAAAACGAATACCCTGAATAAACTAAATTGTATAAATGGTTTTCGAATTCTTTGATTAATTTAACTACAATAAATTACTGGTCAATGTACTGTAAGATCAATTCCAACTGCTCCTCTTTAGATAACTGAGAGTTGTCTATTTCTATTGCATCTTCGGCTTTTTTCAATGGGCTATGTTCTCTGGTGCTGTCAATATGGTCTCTATGTGCCAGATTTTCGATAATGGTATCTAAAGAAATTTGTTCTTTTTTAGCCTTCAATTCTGCAAATCTTCTTTGTGCTCTTATTTTAGGATCAGCTACCAAAAAAAATTTATAATCAGCATTGGGAAATACAACTGTGCCGATGTCTCTGCCGTCCATCACGGCACCATTTTCTCCCATCTGCTTTTGCAAGGTGACCATTTTAATCCTTACTTCCTGCAAGGTTGATACTTCACTTACGAGTTTACTTACTTCCATAGACCTTAATTGATCTACAAGAGGATGTCCATTGAGCCACAATACGTTGGTCTCACCTTCTCTTTTAAACTTTATAGTAATATGATTTAATGCATCATAGACTTGCTCTTCATTTTGATAGTTAATATTATTTTGTATGAAATAATAAGTTACAGCCCTGTACATTGCCCCGGTATCAATATAAGGAAGACCCAGCTTTTTAGCTACTGATTTTGCTATGGTCGATTTTCCACAAGATGAATATCCGTCAATGGCGATAATCATAAAGTATAATTAAATGAATTCAAAAAAAAACCCTTCATTTAATTTATCTAATATGAAGGGCGCTTTAAATTTATATGATTTTATGGAATTAAAATTCATCTTCATTAAAAAGAAAATCGTCTTTTCTTGGCGCATCAGGCCAGATGTCCTCCATAGTGTCATAAATTTCCGCCTCATCTTCAAGTTCATTGAGATTCTCGATCACTTCAATTGGTGCTCCTGATCTGATCGCATAATCAATAAGTTCATCTTTGGTAGCTGGCCAAGGGGCATCTTCTAAATGATGAGCAAGTTCTAGTGTCCAATACATTATATTATGTTTTTTGAATTATTAAAGTGATTACCACAGTCCATAAGTTCCCACAAAAGTAATTTTTTTGGGTGTAAAACAAATTTTTTTTAAATAAAATTAGGTTCATTTTTTTTGTTTGCGATTAAAATGCTGATGTACAAGTATTTACCTTTTAAGAAAATGACTGGTATTCATTTTATCGGCGTTAAAATTATACCAAAAGATAAGTTTGTATTTAAGTAAAGTAGGTCTGTAATGGATTGATCCATTTTACTTTGGTATAGGATAGTAAATAGGGGGTATATCATCACAAGAGGATTATATGCTTCGTTATCTCTTTTCAAATAACAGGTAAATCATTGTCTCTCCTCTATTGTGTGCAACATGAATATAGATTTAAATTACTATTTTTGTCTGACTTTAGTCAAATAAAGTATTTATGTGGTTAAAAAAAATAGATCTTTATATAATTAAGAAGTATTTGTCCACCTTCTTTTTTACAATGTGTCTTATCACGTTGATCTCGATTGCGATGAATTTTTTTGAAAATGTGGATAAATTCCTTGAGCCTGATGTCAAATGGAAAGAGGTGTTTCTTATCTATTATCTAAATTTTATTCCTTGGATCAATGGCTTGTTGTGGCCATTATTTGCTTTATTGGCTGTGATATTTTTTACAAGCCGCATGGCAAATGACAGCGAAATCATTGCTGCTCTTAGTTCAGGGATGAGTTACAATAGATTGTTGAGGCCTTTTTTAATTAGTGGAGGTTTTATTGCATTGCTGCTTTGGATAGGAAATAATTTTGTTATTCCCAATAGTTCTAGAATTAAAAACGAATTTGAAAGTGAATTCATAAGGAGAAGCAATAAGACTACCTTGTCTACGGATATCCACTTTTATCTTAGTTCAAATGAAAAAGCATACTTCAGGCTGTTTAGCTCTAGAGACAGTATCGCCCGCAATTTTAGAATTGAGCGATTTAAAAAAGGAAAATTGGTTTACCTACTTAAAACAGAAAATTTAAAATATATAAAAGATAGTGGAAAGTGGCGGTTAACAGATTTTGAAGAGCACCATTTCAATGACCTAAATGAAACCCTTGTCATAAAAAAAAATATTGTCAAAGATACACTCTTCCCATTTAAGCCTGAAGATTTTATTAGATATAGCAAACAGATGGAAATGTTGACCAGTATTGAGTTGAAAAATTTTATAGACCAAGAGCAAAGCAAAGGGCTTGATACAGCAAAAAAATTCCTGATTGAGTTGTACAGACGCTCAGCTGATCCTTTTACTATAATCATCTTGACGATGATTGGGGCTACTATTGCATCAAGAAAAGTAAGAGGCGGTATAGGTTTGCATTTAGCTTCAGGCATCATACTTGGTTCCATTTTTGTCATCCTGTCAAAATTTACGGTCACATTTGCCACCAATCTTTCACTGCCAGCAGGCCTTGGTGTATGGCTGCCTAATATTATTTTTTCATTTGTTGCATATTATTTATACACCAAAGCTCAGAAGTAATATTCAATATTTTGTTTTGTACCTTATAGGACAAGGAAGTAATAACAATCTCAAACAGGTAGAATTTTTACTATTATTTCGTTATTTGATCTAATTTCTTATAAAAATGAAATTTTTAAGCGATCTGTACAATAATTCGTACTTATTTAAGTTTTATATAAAACAAAATCATTTTATGAACTAAAATTTTTACATGAATATACTATACACTGACGAAACCCTCATACGATTTTACTATGGAGAATGCGATGTGCCAGACACTTTTGAGATTGAGCATATTTTAGAAAGTGATGTCAATCACAATCATTACTATTCTTGTATTTACGAAGAAATACAACAGTTGCAAAAAGAAAAAAAGGGGCCTACAGCATCTAGTCTTGATAAAATATTGGCCTACAGCAAAGCGTGACAATCAGCTAAATTGAAATGATTGTTCGGTATTCCTTGAGGAGCATTGATTCAAACCAGATGGATCATTGAAATAATTAATGCCGCTGCAGATGGCTTTTGCTAATGGGCAGCCCTTCTTAATCTATCGTTAATTGCCCTTCCCAGGTCTTCTTCAGGTAACAGTTCCGCCAGAATAATACCAAAATGTTTTTGGTCTATCAGTCTCATAATATTAAACAAATTTCTTGCAGCTTCTCTGTAGTCCTTAGTCATTGACAGAATAAATTGCCGATCTGCGTCTATATTTTCAATAAATCTATTAAAACTAATAATGGCAAAATTTTGATCCTTATAGGTTTTTATCAGCTCATCAAGCATGCCTATTTTTAACAATTTCGTTGGCGCATAGTGGCTTGATAACATGCCAGGAGAAGATGGGTTTGAATCTGAATAATCTTTAATTTTTATTTTACCAACCACCTCTTCTATGGCTTCTAATGAAAGTCCACCTTTCCTGTAAATAATGATCTCATCTTGTTCTTGTCCTACAATTGTGCTTTCGATACCTATACCACAAGGCCCTCCATCAAGAATATAGGGGATTTTTTCTCCCAATTGCTGTTCGACATGCTGGGCAGTGGTAGGGCTAATATAACCAAATGGATTGGCACTTGGGGCGGCAAGCGGAAAGTCCAATTGATTAAGCAGTTGCCTGGTAATAGGATGAGATGGCACTCTTATAGCAACTCTATCGCTCCCTGCTGTAACAATATCGGGTATTATGTCTTTTTTCAATAACAAAAGACTTAGCGGGCCTGGCATGAATTTCGATGCTAACAGCTGAAGTTTTGGAGGAAATGAAGCCACATATTTCTCTATGGATTCCAAATCGGATAGATGCACAATAAGTGGGTTAAAGTCTGGCCTCTGTTTCACAGCATAGATTTCGCTCACGGCTTTCTCGTCTAATGCGTTACCTGCCAAACCGTAAACAGTCTCTGTAGGAATGCCTACCACCATTCCTTTCCTCAATAGTTTTAATGAAACTTCAATATCATTGCCAATCATACTGCAAAAATACTATTGGCAAAGGATAATATACAACATCTTTATTTGTATTTTGATATTATTTTATTATTAATAGAATAATTTTCAAACCTTTTTTGTCTATTCAGAATAATATTTGGTCTTATTCTTAAATGATTTGCTATTTTTGCAGGAGCAATATAATTAAATAGTAAAAAACATGATGGATCAATTAATCGAAAGATTCCCCTCACAATTGGTAGAAGCTCTTGAAATAGGTGAAGCAGCGCAAATCAATGTGCACGCTGAGCCAATACACAATATATATGTCGCTGGTCTTGGCGGTTCTGGCATTGGGGCCAATTTTGTAGCAGAATTTATAAGTGACGAATTGAAAGTTCCTTATATGATTGGCAAAGGTTACGATAATCCAGCTTTCATAGGCAAAAATACGCTTTATATAGCATCCTCTTATTCAGGTAACACTGAAGAAACATTGACAGCATTGTCTAAAATAGAAAAATCAGGTGCAAAAATTGTGGTTATATCATCAGGGGGTAAACTCATTGCTATAGCCAAAGAAAAAGGCTACGACTTCATACAAGTACCAGGCAATTGGCCTTCGCCAAGGGCTTGCCTTGGATATTCTCTTGTTCAACAACTCTTTGTTTTATACAAATTAGGTTTTATTAAAAGAACGGTTATAGACAACGTAAAATCATCTATTGATCTTATAAAATATGACCAGGATGAAATTAAAAATAAGGCCGAGAAGATCGCACAGATTATAAATGGAAAAATTCCAGTTATTTATACTTCTGATAGAATGGAGTCAGTAGCCATGAGATTCAGACAGCAAGTCAATGAAAATTCCAAATACCTTGCATGGCACAATGTGATCCCAGAAATGAACCATAATGAACTAGTAGGATGGAGAGATACCTACGAAAATCTAGCTGTAGTCTTTTTTAGAAACAAAGATGATTTTCACAGAAACGCAGTAAGAATGGATATCAACAAAGAAGTTATTTCAAAATATACCAATACCATTATAGAAATATATTCAAAAGGACAATCATTGGTAGAAAAGTCAATTTATCTGGTACATCTGGGTGATTGGGTAAGCTGGTATCTTGCTCAATTGAGGAACGTGGATGCTCTCGAAGTAAATGTAATTGATCATTTAAAAGGCGAATTGGCTAAAGTAAATTGACCAATGGTAGTCAGTCGATAATTGATATTGGACAAGCTTTGTGAAACATAGCATAGAATATTTTTGTGATAATAATAAACACAAGTTGTATTTCCATTTTCATCTTTTAAGAGAATAGTATTATCTTTGATTTTTTATTTCATTTTTTAAATAAATAGTACTACATGGCTGATATCATTCAGCTTTTACCTGACAATATAGCCAATCAAATAGCTGCGGGAGAGGTTATACAAAGACCTGCCTCAGTTGTTAAAGAATTGGCTGAGAACGCCATAGATGCGCAAGCTACTGCGATAAAAATAATTATCAAAGATGCAGGAAAAACGCTCATTCAAGTCATTGATGACGGTATAGGTATGAGCGACACTGATGCCAGGATGTCTTTTGAAAGGCATGCCACTTCAAAAATAAGAAAGACTGACGATTTATTTAAAATTACTACCAAAGGTTTTAGAGGTGAGGCATTGGCTTCAATAGCCGCAATTTCTCATGTCGAAATGATTACTAAAAAAGCTGAAAATGAACTGGCATGTAGAATCCTTGTAAATGGGTCCAAGATAGAAAAGCAAGAACATGTGCAAGGAACCCAAGGTACTAATTTTGCTGTAAAAAATTTGTTCTATAATGTTCCAGCACGCAGAAAATTCCTCAAATCAGACCCTGTAGAATTAAAGCACATTATTGAAGAAATACATCGTATAGCACTAGCACATCCAGAAATCTCATTTAGCGTATACAATAATAACAACGAATTATATAGGTTGCCGGCTGGCAATCTAAAACAAAGGATAGTATCCATTTTTGGTAAAGCCTATACTGAAAAATTGCTTCCTTTAGGCGAAGAAAGTGATACTATCAAAATAGATGGTTTTGTCGTGAAAGCAGAAGGTGCAAAGCGTACAAATGGGGAACAATTTTTCTTTGTAAATCATAGATTCATCAAAAGTAATTACCTAAATCATGCCGTGAAAATGGGGTTTGAGCAATTGATACAAGTTGACCAATACCCTGGTTACTTTATTTTTATTGATCTGGATCCGGCAACTATAGATGTCAATGTACATCCAACAAAGACAGAGATTAAATTTGATGAAGAAAAGTTGATTTACAATTACATAAGGGTTTGTGTCAGGCATGCGCTTGGCAAATACCTTGTAGCACCTACGCTTGATTTCGAAAGTGACTCCAATTTTGCAACTAACTTAAGTTCAGGATCTTCTAAAGATAAGGCTGCTTTGCTTAGGTATGAAAGTGATGCTGCACAACTTGAAAAGGAAAACCTCAAAGCATGGGAGACCATCTATCAAAATTTGACACCTTCTCATCAAGTAAATTCAATTGTTAATCAGATGACAATTGATAGTGAAATAGGTATTGAAGAATCCATAAACCCGCAATTGTCTTCTAAAGATCCATACCAAATACACAATAGTTTTATATTGAGTCATGTAAAGAATGGTTTTTTACTAATCGACCAGCAATATGCCCACGAACGCATTATGTATGAGGAAAATCTGCGTTCATTGCAAGGTAATAAAAGAGGTATACAAAAAGAATTGTTTGCCCAGACTTTAGAATTTGATGGGGCAACCTTTGTGCAGGTTCAAAGTCTCTTGCCAAAACTTAATGATATGGGATTTGACATTGGAGAATTCGGGAAAAATACAATTGTATTGCATGGTCTCCCTGCAGGCCTTGATTCCAGTATAAATGGTCTGAGTTTACTCAAAAACCTCATGCAAACGTACAATGAAAACCTTGAATTGCAATTGGGGATAGATGCCAATATGGCTAGATCTATGGCGTCTTGTGCCTGCCTCAAAAGAGGAAAACAACTTTCCATTGAGGAAATGAAAAAAATCATTGATCAATTGTTTTCTTGCGAGACACCATTTACAAGTCCGGGTGGACACAAGACTTTTGTAAAATATGACTTGGAAGACATTAGAAAACAATTTAAATAATAGTTAGAGTATGATGCCACTTACAGATGTTGTAAAAAATTTGTTGATACTAAATGTAATTTTATTTTTTGGAATAAAATCTTTGGACACTAATTTCCATGTAGAACAATTTTTTGTGTTGTTTCCATTGCACGAAGGATTTCAACCATATCAGATTGTTTCAAGTATGTTCAATCATGCAGATATAAGGCATCTCTTATTTAATATGTTGGCTTTATACTTCATAGGGCCCCTTATTGAACAATCCATAGGGCCAAAGAGGTTTTTATTTTTGTATTTATCTGCAGGTTTATTGAGTGGTTTATTTATTATATTATTCAGTCACAACCCTGCAGTAGGTGCTTCAGGAGCAATTAATGGAATAATGGTCGCCATGGCACTTATGTATCCCAATTTAAAAATGATGATATTCCCATTGCCCTTTGAAGTAAGGGCAATAGTACTGGTTGGCTTGTATTTAGCCTATGATTTGCTGGGAGGGCTTGGCTTTTTAAATACAAGAATAGCCCATTTTGGCCACCTTGGCGGTGCTGTGATGGGTGCATTTCTTATCTACTATTGGGGTCTATCTGCTTTGAAGAAAAGGTAGTTTCAAATCACTTTTCAGAATCTAATTTTGTATTTAATTGAAGTTTTATAAAAACTATTTAAAAGGCTGCTGTTTATTTTCAAAATTCTCCTTTTTCACTCTTTTCCTAAATAAATCAAACAAATCATAATCAATTGTTTAACTCTTTTGTTTAACAATGATTATAAAGGTGGCTGTATTTTATCAAAAATGAAAATATCCACTATATTTGCACACTAAATAAACAAGAGAGATAATGCCAAATTCCCCTGAGAAATTGAAATGCCTTATAATAGGCTCAGGACCTGCAGGCTACACGGCTGCTATTTATGCTTCACGAGCAAACCTTAACCCGGTCTTATACACAGGTCAAGAGCCAGGTGGCCAACTTACTATAACCAATGATGTCGAAAATTACCCTGGTTATCCCAATGGTATAATGGGGCCGCAGATGATGGAAGATTTCAAAAACCAAGCTATCCGGTTTGGTACAGACGTACGATTTGAATTGATTGATAAAGTAGATTTTACAGGTCCTGTGCATAAAATTTGGTCTGAAACCGGACACGAAATACATGCAGATGCCGTAATAATAGCTACCGGGGCTAGTGCCAAATGGCTTGGCTTACCCTCAGAGCAAAAATTGATGAACAAAGGTGTGTCGGCTTGTGCGGTTTGCGATGGATTTTTCTTCAGAAAACAAGATGTTGCGATAGTAGGTGCTGGTGATACTGCTGCAGAGGAAGCCACCTATCTGGCCAAGCTGTGCAACAAAGTACATATGATTGTGCGTAAAGAAGAAATGCGGGCCTCTAAAATTATGCAAGAAAGAGTACTCAATACACCCAATCTTATAGTACATTTTAATTCCGAAACAGAAGAAATACTTGGTGAAGAAGGTGTCACCGGAGCTCGAATAAGAAACAACAAGACAGGTGAATTGACTCAATTAGAAGTAACAGGATTTTTTGTGGCTATAGGTCACAAGCCCAATACAGATTTATTCAAGACATATTTAGATATGGATGAAGCAGGTTACTTACATACTAGTCCAGGGAGAAGTTTCACCAATATAGAAGGCGTATTTGCCTGCGGAGATGCCCAAGACCACATCTATAGACAAGCGGTGACAGCTGCCGGGTCCGGATGTATGGCTGCACTGGACGCAGAAAGATATTTATCTGAAAAAGGAATTGTTTAACGTATAAAAACCAACTCAAAAATATGACAACTAAATTTAGAACAGGTGTGCTATTCGGTGACGAAGTCACTGAGTTATTCAATTATGCGAATGCAGAAAATTTTGCAATACCAGCTGTAAATGTTATAGGATCTAGCACCATTAATGCATGCTTAGAAACTGCTAAAGCGGTCAACTCTCCTATCATTATACAATTTAGCAATGGCGGGGCAGCTTTTAATGCAGGCAAAGGATTGGACAATAAAGATCAAAGTGCCGCTGTTATTGGAGCTGTTACAGGGGCATTGCACGTACACCACCTGGCTGAAGCATATGGCGTTACTGTGGTATTGCACACCGACCATTGTGCAAAAAGTTTATTGCCCTGGATGGATGGTATGCTCACTGCCAATGAAAGACATTTTGAAAAAAATGGCCATGCTTTGTATAGTTCTCATATGTTGGACTTTAGTGAAGAACCCATCCATGAGAATGTCGAAATGTGTAAGGACTATTTATCAAGAATGGCTGAATTGGGCATTACATTAGAAATGGAATTAGGTGTTACAGGCGGAGAAGAAGACGGTGTAGATAATTCTGACGTGGATAGCAATAAGTTGTATACACAACCAGAAGAAGTATCAATGGCTTATGAAGAGCTTTCAAAAATTAGCAATAAATTTACTATCGCTGCAGCATTTGGCAATGTGCATGGTGTATATAAGCCTGGAAATGTGAAGTTGACACCAAAAATTCTTAAAAACTCGCAGGATTATGTACAAAACAAATTCAATACGGGGCCTAATCCAGTAAATTTTGTATTTCATGGCGGATCAGGATCGACAAGAGCTGAAATAAGAGAAGCCATAGAATATGGTGCTATTAAAATGAACATAGATACCGATATGCAGTGGGCTTATTGGGAAGGTGTAAAGAATTATTATGAAACCAAAAAAGGCTACTTGCAAGGTCAGATTGGTAACCCAGAAGGTGACGATAAGCCAAATAAAAAGCAATATGATCCAAGGGTATGGTTAAGAGAAGCGGAAAAAAGCTTTGTTTCAAGGCTAAAGTCAGCTTTTGAAGACTTAAATTGCACCAATAAAAATAAATATTAGTCTTATATAAGACAAATGGAAAGGGAACTTAGGTCGATCGAAATTCTCTTTGTAACTTTATAGCATATCTTACTAACAACTAAATTTTAATTAATGAAAAAATTTTACTTATTTTTTTTAGCCATTGCGTGCACTTCAATAGCAAAGGCACAAATTAACTTCAGTGAAGATTTTGAATCTTATGAAGTAGATAAATACTTGGGACCGCAATCTACAAATTGGACAACTTGGTCTGGAACGGAAGGCGCTGCAGAAGATGTAAAGATCACCTCTAAAGCAGCTTTAAGTGGCACGAAATCGATTTATTTTTCATCAACCGTTGCCGCCGGTGGTCCACAAGATGTAATTTTGAAATTTGCAGACTTATTTTCAAAAGACTTGTTTGAATTCAGTTTGAATATGTTTGTAGAAACGGGAAAAACTGGTTACTTCAACTTTCAAGGAGATAAAAAAGTAGGCACTACATGGGCTATTGACATCAATTTTACAGCTGATAACAAAGTAACTATTGCTTCAGGTGGATCTACTGTAGCAACAGCTGATTATAAGCAAGGACAGTGGGAGAAATTATCTTTCAAAGGAAATATCTCTACCAATAAATGGACAGCTTCTCTCAATGACAAAGAAATAGGTCAGTTTAAGTTAGTGACTAATAGGGTTGCTTCAATAGATATTTATCCGGCAAATGCAAGCGCATCATTTTATGTTGATGACATTACCTACAGCACAGCTCCTTACACTGCTCCACCATATGATGCTAGTCTGGTTAGTGGATTGGTACCAAACAAAGATCTTACAGGAAGAGGAATAAAGGTTGAAGCAATTATAGCAAATGAAGGTGCTAATGAAATCAATAATTTGGAAGTTTCTTATACAATAGCAGGCAAAACTACTACTAAAGTAGTAAATAATTTAAAACTGGCAAGTTTTAAAAGCACTACTATCACCTTTGATCAAACGCATCCTGTGAAAAAAGGGTTAAATGAATTTAATTTCGGAGTTAAACTTCTGGATGGAGCAGACGATAATGCTAGTAACAATGCTGCAAAAGCAATTTTAATAGGAGTAACTCCTGCAGCAGATAAGTTTGTAATTGCAGAAGAAGCTACAGGTACCTGGTGCGGATGGTGTCCACGTGGTGCAGTTATGTTAGAAAGAATGCAAAAAAGATTTCCGGATCACTTCATTGGTATAGCCGTGCATAATGGTGATCCTATGGTTGTAACAGAATATGATAATGGTGTGAAATCACTGCCTGATTTTACTGGTTTCCCAGGCGCCAGTGTTGGAAGAGGATCAGTCATAGATCCTTCTGACATTGAAACCGATTTTTGGGGTAGAATCGTAGAGATTCCAAGAGCTAAAGTAAAAGTAGGAGCATCTTATGACGCAACAACTAGGGTTTTGAAGTTGTCTCCTGAGATTACCTATAATGAAGATGTTGACGCCCCATTTAAACTTGCAGTTGCTATTGTTGAAGATAGTGTAAGAAGCACAGCAGCTGGGTATAGCCAAGCTAACTATTATGCAAACAATGCTGCCGGACCAATGGGTGGATATGAATTGCTACCAAATCCTGTGCCAGCGAACAAAATGGTTTATAACCATGTTGCAAGAGCCATTTTAGGTGGATTCTCAGGAACAGAAGTTCCAAACGCAACACATAAGAAGGGAGATAAAGAAGTAATGTCTTTTGAATTTATACTTCCTGCTACAATAAAAGCAAATAAAGTGGAGATAGTACCTATTCTTCTTAATGAAAACGGACTTATTGAAAACGGATATCAAGCAACTATTGAGGAAGCGATTGCTTATAGGCTCGTTGATACAAAAGACCAATTAAATTTAACTAAAGAAGTTTCCATTTATCCTATGCCTGTTTCATTTATCAGTATTATTAACCTGAACTTAGAAACTGCAGATGATGTTTCAATTCAAATTTTTGATGTAGCTGGCAGAATGGTCGGAAACAAAAACTATGGAAAACTCCAGGGCGATCAAAATTTAGAATTAAATGGTAGCTTATTAAACAATGGTACTTATTTAGCCAAAATAAATGTTGGCAAAGAATCAATAAGCAAATCGCTGATAATTCAACATTAATAAAAAACTTTATAAAATGAAAAAGCCAAATTGAGTTCAATTTGGCTTTTTTTTTATATAATTGACAAGTTTATTGTTTACTGTCAATCAATTCAATGAAAATTTCGCCATTTAGGTTTTCTCCAAAATAAGAGTTTAAAATTTCATTATCTTTTTTATTCAGTACCGACAATATAGCAAAATACGTTATTAGTCAAAATAGACTATGGTTGTTTCAAATAAGGCCAATTGGCGGTATCAAAGTTTGATTCTCAAACTTTGATATATTCAATAAAACCCCATGCATTACATATTTATACTTATCTTTACACCTTTGTTTAAAACCATATAAATTCAATATGTACGTTGATGTTTTATTAGGCCTGCAGTGGGGCGATGAGGGTAAAGGAAAGGTAGTAGACTATATAGCCGATCAGTATGACGTAGTGGCAAGATTCCAGGGCGGACCGAATGCTGGACATACCATCAAAATAAATAAGAATAAATATGTACTACATACTGTTCCATCTGGGGTATTTAGGGAGCGTATCATAAATCTTATTGGCAATGGTGTTGTAATTGATCCTATCACTTTTGAGAAAGAATTAGTGAACCTTGACAAAGAGGGCATTTCTTATCGTGATAGATTGTTTGTATCCAGAAAAGCTCACCTTATTATTCCAACACACAGAATGCTTGATGCTGCTTCTGAGGCTTCAAAAGGCAAAGAAAAAATAGGCTCCACACTCAAAGGAATAGGACCTACTTATATGGACAAGACGGGGAGAAACGGACTTAGAGTAGGCGATATATATGAAGCAAATTTTATCTCGAAGTACAATGGGTTAAAAGAAAAGCACTTTGGTCTGTTGAAGCAATTTCCAGAGATTGATTTTGACCTAAAGGCAGAAGAAGAAAAATGGTTTAGCTCATTGGATGCATTGAAAAGCCTCAAAGCCGTGGATAGTGAATACCTGATCAATGAATATTTATCTAAAAAGAAAAAAGTACTTGCTGAAGGTGCACAGGGATCAATGCTCGATATAGATTATGGTACTTACCCATTCGTGACCTCATCCAATACTATAAGTGCCGGAGTCTGCAATGGACTTGGAGTGGCACCTTCAAAGATCAATGAGGTAATGGGCATTGCCAAGGCTTATTGCACCAGAGTTGGTGGCGGACCATTCCCTTCAGAGCAAGAAAATGCTATAGGAGAAAAGATGCGGGCAATAGGTCAGGAATTTGGCGCTACCACTGGTCGTCCACGAAGATGTGGCTGGATTGATATCCCTCAGCTCTTGTATACCATTATGCTCAATGGAGTTACCCAAATAATTATTACAAAGCTTGATGTCCTCAATGACTTTGATGAAGTGATGATGGGAGAAACTTACACTTACGACGACAACATTACGCAGCAATTGCCATTTGATTTATGCAATAAAGACCTCAAGGTCAATTATACATCATACAAAGGCTGGCAACAAAGCCTGGAAGGAATAAGCTCTTTTCACGCATTGCCGGATTTAGCAAAGTTGTACCTCAGTGATTTACAAAGTAAACTTGGCGTGAAAATAAGTATGGTGTCAACAGGCCCTGAGAGAAGCGAATTAATCGTGGGATAATACTAAGTAAGCCATTAGGCCAGCTCCTACTTCCAAAGCCTTTTTATCAATGTCAAAATAGGGTGTATGAACTCCATGTGCAGTATCTTTAGATTCATTTCTTGTCCCCAAGCGATAAAAGAAAGAAGGCATTATTTGTGAAAAGTAAGCAAAATCTTCCGATGTCATTCGCTTTGGAATTTCTACTACATTTTGTTCCCCAAGATATTCAGCCATTTTGTTTTTCATTATTTTGGCTAATGCTTCATCATTGAATAAGCAAGGATAACCAACCTTTATATCTACCTCGGCAGTAGCTCCAAATGAGTGACAAATTTCATCAATAATTTTTGTAATTAATTGATGTGCCTTCCTTCTCCAGTTTTCATCCATTGTTCTAAAAGTTCCCTCAAGTTTTACCTCGTCTGGAATAATATTGGTCGCTCCTCCAAGGCTATTTATTTTACCTATGGTAAGTACTGAAGGTATGAGAGGATTAGAGTATCTAGATACCAACGATTGAAGTGCTACAATTATATGGCTTGAGACCAAAACGGTATCAATGCATAAATGTGGCAATGCACCATGACCACCTTTGCCTTTGATTGAAATGTATATTTCGTCAGCTGAAGCCATATATTGGCCACTACAAATACCTACCTTCCCAACTTCTAAATCAGGAAAAACATGTTGAGCTATAATATACTCGGGTTTCCCTTCATCAAAAATACCTTCTTGTAGCATAAGTGATGCTCCTCCCGGTAATTTTTCTTCACCGGGTTGAAAAACAAATAAAACTTCTCCTTTAAGGTCATCTTTTAATTCATTAACCATCATAGCTGCACCTAAAATACATGTCATGTGGACATCATGGCCGCAAGCATGCATCTTTCCTTCAATCTGTGAGACATAATCATGCCTAGACAATTCTTGAATTGGCAATGCATCTAATTCAGCTCTCAGTGCTATGGTAGGTCCAGGCTTTTTGCCTTTAATTTTAGCTACTATTCCAGTTTTGACCCAGTCTTCTGTAAATGATATGTTGCTTTTGGACAAAAGTTCCTTTATGAAAAAAGAAGTGTTGTATTCTTCAAAACTCAGCTCAGGATTCTTATGAAGATGTTTTCTGATGTCATTTAACTGAACGGCTTTTGTAGCAGACAATAATTTTATTTGTTCTATAATATTATGCATGTAAGATGTTGTTAATAATGATTTTGATATCTATACTCCATGAATATGTTTTTGCATAAAATGTATTGGCATTGTCAATATCTTTTAATTGCGGATAGTAATCTTTATCACCAATTAAAGGAATAACATCAAAGACTCCTTTCTTTAAAACAGGTAAATTTGAATATTTATGACCGTCAATATAACCAACCCATGATTTTGTGCCAAAAAAAACGAATGCCAGGTTGGTGAAAATTTTATTTTTATTCTTTGATGATACTAATAATACAGGAGACCCGATTATAAATAATAAAGTAATGGA
>JAYUTD010000058.1:0-2393 GCA_043755305.1 Saprospiraceae bacterium | reverse complement strand
AATTTTTGTGCTTTACCAAAAGACATTACAATGTCCATTTTGATACCTAATACACCAATTCTTGCTGACGCCACTTTGTGTGAGGCTTCTGGATTGTACGATCTTACAAATTTGCAAGATCCAAATTATTCTACTGGTACATGGATGGGGCCAGGTGTAAATGGTACAATTTTTGACCCGCTGAATCAATCGGGCAGTCTAGTACTAACCTTCACATCGTCAGAGTTATGTGTCAATCCTTCCAACACTACAGTGTTTGTTGAAGATGCTTATGAACCTCTTCTAGGTAGCACAACTCTATGCAATAACAATCCAATTTACGATTTGACATTGTTGGAAGATCCAAACGCTACAAATGGAGATTGGACCGGTCAAGGCGTATCCAATAGTAGCTTTGATCCTTTCAATCTCTTAGGCCCAATTACACTAACTTACCAAGCTTTAGGTTGTGCATTTGGAGCAACAACCACTATCAACATAAATGCACCTTCTACACCATTACTTGGCACTGCAACCATCTGTGAAAACGAGCCTCCATTAAACTTACTTTCAATTGCTGATCCAAATTTTGCTAACGGTATATGGGAAGGTGATGGTGTAAACAATGTTCTTTTTGACCCTAAAGGTTTGCAAGGAATTATACCTTTGACATTTATATCTTCGACAAATTGTACTTTGCCTGCTTACACATCAATAGAAGTCAATTCTGTACCTTTAGTAAGTAATGTAAATGTAAATTGTGACCCTAGTACAATTTTCTATTCAGTAAGTTTTGACATCTCCGGGGGAAGCAGCTTGACCTATACAGTCAATGGTTTGCCTACTGGCAATTTTTTCACTTCCCAGCTGATAGCTTCAGGCACTACTTACTCATTTGCTATTTCAGATGCCAATAATTGTGCACCTGTCCTTTTGCAAGGCAGTAAGAATTGCGCATGCACTACCAATGCAGGTACAATGAATATATCTTCTACTAACAATAAAGTATGCAAAGACAATATTTTTACAGCTACACATAATGGAGACCAGGTGCTAGACAATGACAATTTTATTTTTGTGCTCCACGACAATGCAGGACCAAGTCTGGGAAATATATTGGCAACCAATACCGTACCTTCCTTTGGCTTTCCCGTCGGCGGTCAATTAAATACTAAATATTATATATCAGCAGTAGCAGCAAATGCCAATGGCCAATTTATTGACCTCAATGATCCATGCTTGTCTGTATCTTCTGGTGCACCTTTAGAATTTTATGAAATACAAGCTACTCTTTCAGGGCAAAGTTCAACATGCATAGACAAAGATTTCTCATTTGAAGCCACGCTCAATGGAATTCCTCCTTTTACGATTTTTCTATCTTATACCAATGCTGGTATTACCATCAAAGACACCATTTATTCTCCTACCAACACAGTGAATGTAAATGTAAATCCAAAGAATCTTGGTTTAAAATATGGTAGTTGTGCAATTAGTATTGACCAAATCAAAGATGCCAATTGCTTAAGAAAAGATCTTGCTTCAAATATTTTTTTATTTATAAATGGCTTGCGAAATTCCTATATCAATAGCAGTTTATGTAAAGGTGAATACTTAGTAGTAAATGGTACTACATACAATGAAAATAAAAAATCAGGAATAGAAACCATTGCAAGTAACGATCCTGCTTACTGCGATTCTACTATAGCTATAAACCTAAGTTTTAAAGCTCCAGTAACTAAAAATTTCAACACAGTTGCTTGCAAGGGAAAGTCTTTCAATATAAATGGCAAAATATACGATGAAACTAACCCTACAGGTATAGAAGTATTCAAAGCTGGTGCCGCTAATGGTTGTGACTCAATTGTACCTATTGCCATAGTCTTTAATGATAAATTGACAACAGGGATAGACACTTCTATTTGTATCGGAAACTCCATTATTATTAATGGCGTCAACTACAATGAGACAAAACTGATTGGTTCAACAATACTACAATCCAAAGCTGGTTGCGACTCAGTTGTCAATGTCAAAGTCGTTGTTAATGATTTAATTAAAAAATCTATTACTCCTACAATATGTGAAGGTGAAAAAATTACTATTGGAGGGAAAGTATTTAGTGCTGCAAATGCATTAGATAGTTTCATCATTAATTCGACAACATCAATTAATTGTGATACGCTTGTAAAAGTAAGCCTTGGCTTTTTCAAAAAATCAGTAAATAATTTCACTCAAGACATTTGCGAAAATGAAAGCATTACTTTAAATGGAACATTGTATAATAAAACCAAATTGACAGGAATTGAAACAATTGTAAATGGGGCTAAATCTGGGTGTGATTCAACAATCTTTATCAAGCTCAACATTCTACCTATCGCTAGCTCAAATCTTGACACAACATTATGCAATGAAGACAG
>JAYUTD010000057.1:0-6029 GCA_043755305.1 Saprospiraceae bacterium | reverse complement strand
AAAAAATGCAAAAATGTGGATATTTATGTGTCGTCAAAAGACATTTCTTAGCCAATAGAATACTATTTTTGTCGCCTTATGAGACTACGGAGCTTACATATAAAAGGATTTAAGAGTTTTGCAAACGATACAGTCATTCATTTTAATGAAGATGTGATCGGAATTGTAGGACCTAATGGTAGCGGTAAATCAAATATCGTAGATGCCATCAGATGGGTTTTGGGTGAACAAAAGTCAAAAGAACTAAGACTTGAGGCTATGCAAGATGTTATCTTTAATGGTACGAAGACCAGAAAAGAAGCCCCTTCTGCAACTGTCGAGTTATCGTTTGACAATAACAAGGGCATATTACCTACAGAATACCAGCATGTCAGCATATCAAGAACCATTTATAGAAGCGGTGAAAGCGAATACAGACTTAACGATGTCGTATGCAGACTCAAAGATATTAAGACATTGTTTATGGATACGGGCATTGGATCCAATTCATATGCTATTATCTCACTAGGCATGGTTGATGACCTGCTTTATGACAAAGATGATTCGCGAAGATATATGTTTGAGCAAGCCGCAGGTGTTTCAAAATACAAGTCCAGAAAAAAAGAAACACTTTCCAAATTAAACGCTACATCACAAGACCTTGACAGAATCTCAGATTTGCTTTTTGAAATAGATGGCAATATGAAATCGCTTGAAAAACAGGCGAAGCGTACCCGCAAATATTTTGAACTCAAAGAAGACTATAAAAATCTTGCTGTCCAAAATGGCGTAAGGTCAATGGCTGCACTAAAGGAAAAATACAAAAAGGTAGGACAAGACATCACTGATAAGCAGGATGCATATTCCAAAATTAACACTGAAGCCATTACAAAAGAAGCCAATCTGGAAAGCATTAAGAAAAACAATCTGGAGGCTGAAATCAGTGTAAGTCAAAAACAAAAAGAACTCAATGATATAGTTGCCAAACTTAGGAATCTTGAGAATGACAAAAACTTATTGACCCAGAAAATTAACTTCAAAACCCAAAGCCTAAAAAACATCGATCAACTTTTGACTGAAAATCAAAATTTGGTACTTTCCCTACAACTAGAAATCGACAACCTTGAAAATAGACTTAGAGACGAAAGTAAACTGGAAGATGAATTGAAGGCACTGCTTGACGCTGCGCAAAATGAATTGGCAGGAGCACGAGAGGTACAAGGCAGCGCAAAATCAGAATTCGAACAAAAAACTAGGATCATTCAGGAGCTTCAAAAATCTTTGTTTGATATTGATAAAAGCATAGCTATCACTTCCAATAATATTGAATCTCAAAAAGCTGAGCTCACCAGAGCCAAAGAAGAAGCAGAGATTCATGAGGAAGAAAAAGCTATACTCGAAAACAACCTTCATGAGATCACCGGATCTTTTGATATTAAATACCAAGAGATCAACGTACTTAGGGAAAAAGAAAGCCAAAGGAAAGAAAGTATAGCAAACCTTGAGGTTCAAAGAGATAAATCGACAGAAGAAATAGGGAAAATAAACAGGTCTCTGGATGCCAGGCAAAATGAATACGATCTGCTAAAAAGTATGATTGAAAATTTTGAAGGATTTCCTGAATCGCTTAGGTACTTATCTTCAGAGTGGAGAAAAGATGTGCCTGTACTTTCTGACCTACTTGATGTAAGCGAAGAGTACAAATCTGTCATTGAGCAATACTTAGAACCTTACCTTACTTACTTTGTGGTCAATGATGTTTCAGAAGCCTCAGAAGCTATAAGAATGTTGGGCGGAGCCCAAAAAGGAAAGGCACATTTCTTCCTGTTAAATAAAATACCCAACCCAAGTCAGCCTATTACTATTCCATTAGCACGATTGGCAAGTGATTATGTAAAAGTCGATAGCAAGTATGCTAAACTGCTGCAATACCTACTGCAAAATACATATATTTTTGATGGTTCGCTGGATGAATTTAAATACGACAACGAATACGACAATGTCAATTTCTTATCCAAATCAGGTAGTTTCCTAAAGACAAGGGTCAGCATTTCCGGAGGATCTGTCGGATTATTTGAAGGTAAAAAAATTGGTCGGAAAAAGAACCTTGAAAAACTCGAATCGCAAATTACTGAAGCTCTTCAACATAAAACAAAATTATCCATCGAGTTGGATAAAATCAAGGATGAACTCTTACTTCTAAAATCATCCGACAAATCTACCGAACTTGATTTGATGAATGCCGATGTAAATAAACTTGAGCAGGAAAAAACAAGGTACAATGTAGGTCTTGAAAACCTGTTGGGTAAAATTAAAGATAGAGAAGACAAAGTAACCAGATGCAAAAAAACCATTGAGACAAATGAAGAGGATCTGAAAGAATTTGAAATTGAAAAAATTGGCGTCAAAAGAAAACTGGATGATGAAGAAAATACTGTAAAAACTTCCAATACAGACCTGGATCAATTGACAGATAGATTAAACAGGGTATCTGAATCTTACAATTTCGCCAATATAAATTTGATAAGGCAACAAAACCTAATCAGCAATTTCCAAAAAGATTACGACTTCAAGATAGGTAGGATAAATGAGGTAAAAGAAAGAATCGAACAGGAACGCAAACAGAGATTGGCAGATGCTGAAGAACTTGAAATTTCAGAAAACCACAAATTAGAAACAGAACAACAACTGGTTGCCATTTATAAAGAAAAAGCAGATTTTCAATCAAACCTCAATGAAACCGAACAAACATACTATGCTGCAAGAAACAATATTCAGGAGTTAGAGGAAGAAATCAGGGTACTCAACAGAGGATTGAGCCAACACCAAAACGAAATCAATACCCTCAAAGACACCTACCAGGAAATGAAATTCCAAATCAATGCTATTGGTGATAGAATCTACATCGAATTCAACATCTCACTTGACGAAGTGATGAATATGGCTATAGATGAGACCATGACAGATGAAGAGCTACACCAAAAAGTAGATCAAATTAAAAACAGATTGCACAATTATGGCGAGATCAATCCAATGGCTATGGAAGCTTATGAAGAGATCAAAGGCAGATACGATATCATATCGGTACAGCGCAACGATATAGTTGCAGCCAAAGAATCTTTGCTTCTGACTATAAAAGAAATTGAGACTACCGCTACCGCACAATTTATGCAAGCCTTTGAAGAAATCAGGTCCAACTTCATTAATGTATTCAGAAGTCTATTTACGGAAGATGACAATTGCGATTTGATTTTGTTGGAACCAGAAAATCCACTTGAATCTTCCATCGAAATCATTGCAAAACCAAAAGGCAAAAAACCAAAGTCTTTAAGCCAGTTGTCCGGTGGAGAAAAAACTTTGACAGCAACAGCATTGCTGTTTGCTCTATACCTGTTAAAGCCTGCGCCATTCTGTATTTTTGATGAAGTAGATGCTCCTCTAGACGATGCAAATATTACAAAGTTCAACAAGATCATTCATAAATTTTCCGAAAAATCCCAATTTATCATAGTCACCCACAACAAATCTACTATGGCCGCTGTAGATGTTTTATACGGCGTCTATATGGAAGAAAATGGCATCAGTGGACTTACACCTGTAGACTTTAGAGACTTTAAAAACGATCCCATTTTCGAAGAACTAATAGCAAATTAGGATGAACTATTTGGCGCATACTCTGCTTTCCGGAAAAAATGAAAACCTTATAGTTGGAAATTTTTTAGCAGATATCGTTCGCAAAAATGAATACAGTGAAATCTCCGAGCAATACAACATTGGCTTTGCTTTACACAGAGCCATCGATACATTTACAGACGAACATGAATCGGTAAAA
Organism: Saprospiraceae bacterium; assembly: GCA_043755305.1. Taxonomy (GTDB): domain Bacteria; phylum Bacteroidota; class Bacteroidia; order Chitinophagales; family Saprospiraceae; genus JADKBO01. The sequence goes on along the minus strand of JAYUTD010000057.1, from coordinate 2,218 downwards.
AATGTCAACAAATTACTTCGCACCAACCATAAAAAATATGCACCTGTAGTTACTGATATATTGCTTGATTATATACTTGGCCAATGTTGGCATAACTATTCCTCCGAAAACATACAAGTATTTGCGGACCTCAGATATGACATCATCAGAATGCACCTACCCAATTTTCCGGAGCGCATAAAACCCATCATTGCAAAAATGCTGGACGGTAATTTTCTTATAAAATATACCACTATCGAAGGATTGATGTTTACCTTTGAGAAAATTCAGGAAGCAGCCCGATTTCCATCTGACTTTACACAGGCAGTAGAGGATCTTGAAGATAACATTGACACACTCTACAAAGAATTTAATATCTTCTTTCCCCAACTTATAGCCCATACTGAACATTTCCGCACCAAAGTTTAGTCTGCAAACAAAAACCTAAGCCAATTTGCTTATTTTGCCTTTCGCTTATTTGACCATTAGCGAATTAACTTCTCCAAAACAATAAATTCCAATGGCATTAAAGGTTCGCCAAATAAGCCATCGCCTTCAAAGGGTTTAACTTCGCCAGTAGAATAGTAACCATGCCTCTCATACCATGCAATCAATTCTGTACGCACAGAGATTACTGTCATCTTTACTTTTTTTACTCCCTGTACCTTCGCCACGTCATCTCCTTTATACAAAAGTGCTTTACCTACACCGCCACCTTGCAAAGCCGGACTAACACACAGCATGCCTAAATAGAGCGCATCTTCTTGTTTCTCGAGGTAAACACAGCCTATTATTTTGCCATCACTATTGACATATTTGAGCAATTGCGCATTGGGTTTATTGATAAGGTCTTTTATATTATCTTCATTGGTACGTATACCGCCCAAAATATCTGCTTCTGTGGTCCAACCTTGTTTTGACACTTCGCCTCGATAGCCAGAATTGATGAGCGCCACAAGTTCTGCAGCATTTTCTATGGTGGATACTTGTATCATATATTTTTATTTTAAATCATTATAAAACAACAATTTTAAAAGAATCTTACTTATTAGAGTTTTGGATAAACATTTTAATGGGGCTGATTTTTTCACAAATAAAGGGCTTTTATATTGTAAAATTAATTTAATTTATATTTTCTGCTTTATTTATTTTTGTAAATATTTTGCATCCAACCCATCAACCAGATTCTCCATATTAAAGAATTGATTGTCTTTGTTTTAGCCAGAATACTTTTGATTATTCCTTAACCACTGATTTTCCTGAGCACTTCAAAGCACCTCCCACTGTCTTTCTCATTGACTACTATAGTAAATTCGTTGAGTGTAGATACCACTTCTATCACGTTTATTCCATTCCAAGCAAGTTGCTTCAATATAAAGTAATACACGCCGCTCAAAGACCGATTCTCTGTCGGCAGCAAAAGCGTAAAAGCCGCTAATTTTTTCTGGATTTCAATTGTTTTTTCATTCACAAATATCTTGTCAAACAGCAAGGATTCAGATGCACTTAATATTATGGTACTTTCAAATACTCCCTGGGTAAAGGTACAGATCACGTCACTCCTGTGTCCTACTTTGTGAAACAATCTTGCTACATTGGCAGCAATAGTAGGGCTTTGCTGCAGTGTATATACATTGAGTTGCCCTCTTACCAGTATGTCTTTTATTTTTTTAAACAATGCCTTCAGCTTCTTACTTTCGTGGCTTATACTACCGAAATCCATACGCTGTATAGCCATAACCACAGCTGTAATTTTAACTTCTGAGCCATACTTTTGTTCTATTTCAGGTATGATCTGCCTCGCATAGGCTGAAGTATTTAGCAGGCCGTCCCTTATGGCTTCAAGTACATATGGACTCTTCCTTACTGCATCTTCAACAAAATCTGAGATTGTTTTCATTGCCAATTTTATTTGCTGTGCTTGATTTTTGTCATTACAATTGTAAGCCAATACGATCTATGGTAAATATTTTAACAATTATCGTTCAATAGTAAGCATAAAATACAATTGTGAAATATTTCACAATATGTGATAATTTGTGAAATTGTACAACTTTTCTCATAAGTATTTTTTCATTCCATAACTTTACACTTAAATCAAAAGAATTATTATGATAATCCAAAAATTTGGCGGCACTTCTGTAGGTAGTCCACAAAGGATGAAAGAACTGGCAAAAATTACCCTTCAAAAGCCTGCGGGTGCAAGATTGGTAGTACTCTCAGCCGTAGCCGGAACCAC
>JAYUTD010000056.1:0-6031 GCA_043755305.1 Saprospiraceae bacterium | reverse complement strand
TGCTAATGTGGTGGTCAATGCCGACACGCTGCGCCCCAAACTTAATGTTTTGCCATATGGCAAACTCAATTGTGTCATTAAAGAGCTGACCATAGAAGTAAATGCCAATGAAATCATCGGCAAATATGTTTTTTCTGGTCCGGGAATTGTATCACAATCAGGCAATGAGGTGATTGTAAACAAAGGAGGAATATACAAATTGACCGCTACGGATCTTTCGGCTTGTACTGACACATTGAGTTTAAATGTAGAAGATTCTTCCCGTTACATTAAAGTTACAGAAAATATTCAAAGTATAACTTGCGATTCTTTAGGCAAGGTGTCATTGACTTTAAATCTTCCGGCGGACAGTATAATTTGGACAGGACCTGCGGCTGTTCCGTTGAATCAAGCAAAATTTACTTCTAATAAAAACGGCATATACAATTACAAAATAGTCAGTATTGACGAATGCGTAACAACTGGAATGGTCGATTTAATGTATGATACCATAAGCCCAAAACTTATAAAAATTATCATCGATACGCTTGATTGTAAAACACTTTCAGTTAATATCGGTTTTGAAACCGCCTCTTCCATCAAAAACATTGATTGGACTGGCTTGCCTGATAAAACAAGTGAAATCATCGTCAGCATACCAAAAGTTTACAAAGGCACTATAACAGGATCAAATGGATGTAAATCAAATTTTTCTATCAATGTTATAAAAGACACTGCACCACCATCCTATTTATTAAAAGGAGACACGCTAAATTGCCGAAATTCCAAAATTGACCTTGAGTTGATTACCAATCAATTATTGGAATTGACAACCTGGACAACACCTGATATGAAAATCTTAAACGGTAAAAAAGTGAAGGTTGAAAAACCCGGAAAGTATTACGTTCTCGCTAAAGGAATAAATGGATGTGAAAAAAAGGATTCTATTGTCATAGTGAACAATCTTACTAAACCAAGGATTGAATTGCAAGATACTTTTTTACTACCTTGTGATCTGTCTCCCCTAAAACTTTTTGTACAAAGCAAGGATTCAATAATAGATTACAGATGGATTGGTATCAATAAACCATTTGTTTCCACAGATAAAAATCCCTCCATCAATACCACGATAAAAATAAAATTATCTGCTACAGGAACCAATGGATGCAATGCCTTAGACAGCACTAATGTAATCCTTGATACCAAAAAGCCAACATTCGGTTACATCAATGATACAATTAAGTGCAATCCTTCTTTTGCTACGTTAATCGCTTTAAATGTAGCTGACGACAAATTCTTTGAGTGGTACGATAGTAAAGGAAAGAAGTACAATGGAGACACATTAAAAGTAACTCAACCTGACACCTATAAGCTTTTGGTAACAAGCAATAATTTCTGTAAGGACTCTGCTTTTTTAGTTGTTGTCAGTGATACTTTGGTGCCCAGGGTAATGGTGACAACCAACGACTCGTTTTATTGCGAAATTAAATCTATCGTCCTCAACGGAACTATCAATAGTAAGGATTCAGTGCAATATACCTGGACAACCCGCAATGGAAACTTTCTAAATAAGGCTACGTTGAATCCGGAAGTGGATAAGGAAGGTACTTATGTTTTATCTGCTGTAAATCCATTTTCAAAATGTGCTTCTTCAGATTCATTGGTTGTCAATTACAGCGATCAATCTAAGATTAAATTTGACATTGCCTTTGAAGATCCGGTATGTTTTGGAGAAAATACTGGTAGTTTAATAGTGTCCAATATTCAGAACGCTGTAGGCAGTGTAACCAGTCAACTCAATGAAAAGTCTTTTGAAGATGCCCTGGCCTACGACCAACTTTCAGAAGGAAAATATAGGATAAGAATCAAGGACAGTTTAGGGTGCAAAAAGGACAGCATCATCATTCTAAAAAGTGGATTTTCCTTCGAAGTAAAATTACCATCTGATACATTGATTGATCTTGGGCAGACTTTTGATCTTGAATTTATTACATTACCCGCCATTGGCAACCTGCAAAAAATAGAATGGAAATCAGGTGAAGAGCTACTATGTGAAGGCTGTCTGAAATACAAAATCACTCCAAACGAGGATATATTGATAAAATTGAAAATAATTGACAGCTTAGGGTGCAGAAACAGTGATTCAATCTATATTCTTGTCAATACTATTCCATTGGTCGATTTGCCAAATATTATACGGGCTGGAAGCAGCGGAGAAAATGGCAAATACTTTGTACCTGATTTACTAACTTTTAAGGAGGTACTTTTATTGGAGATTTATGACAGTTGGGGCAATATTTTGTTTAAAAGACGTAATTTTCTTCCCGGAGATACACAAATGGGCTGGGATGGCACATTCCAAGGCCAAAAAGTCAATCCGGGTGTGTACGTTGTTAATTTGGAAGTTGAGCTGAAGAATGGTAAAATTAAACGCTATATCAAGGATCTTACGGTAGTTCATTAGCATTATTGCTTAAGGCGCTAGATATTTATTTAATTTTCATATGATTTGTTAATTTGACTAAATTTTCAAAAATTAGTTATATTTTTGTTCCTTATGATTTCTTGACAGAAAATCTTTATGAAGTACACTAAGGCAAAGATTCTAACTTTCATTGCACTGCTATACTGTATGGTTGTTTTTACTCAAAACAATTGTGGATATGTAGCAGGATATAATTGTGCTTCTGCCCCTGTTATTTGCGACTTAAATTGTTTGCAAGGTTTTGAAGGTACTCTATTATCTGAAAATTCTCAAATTATTATTGATAATCTTCCCAGTCAGCCTAGGCCATTGTGTAATAATGGAGGTACGCCTCAAAATATGTCTTGGTTTGCTTTTATTGCAGGGTCAAACTATGCTAAGATTACCATTACACCATTTAATTGTGAAAATTTTAAAGGCATCCAGGCAGGAATGTTTGCAGACTGCGATTTTACAGATGATGTGGATGGAACCGGTTTTCCAATTACTTCAGAGTACATTGACTGTGAAGCTCCAATTTTGCCAACCAATGGGCCCGTAACGTTAGAGTCCAATAATTTAATAAGTGGTCAGACCTATTACTTTTATGTGGATGGCTTTGATGCAGATGTATGTTCTTACAAGGTGACTGTAGATAAAGCTGACCAGGCTGGTAGCATAGCGGATTTAAAACAATTTGACCAAAGCAACGACACGATTGGTATTTGCCCAAAAACAAAATTTTCACTTGGTGTAGAAGCTTACCCATTAGAGATAAAATTTTTCTGGAAAGTAAAGTCTCCGGGCAATTATTACACCTATTCTAATTATACGCCACTAGATACCCAGGTTGTAGATTTTATATTTGATAGTCTTGGTACTTACGATGTTTCAATGTATGCCTACAACGGTTGTGATGCTACCGATACGATTAGAAAAACTATAATAGTAAGACCTTATGCCGATGAAAAATTTGCGGATGTCTTCATTTGTGAAAACCGATTTCCATATGCGGGACCACAGATTGAAGACCCAAATAAGGATGGTGTTCCAGGCTGGCAAGGTCCAAATATTGGGGCACCAGGATTAAATAAACACACTGTCTATTTGACCACCGGATGCCAGTACGAACAAGAAATCGACGTAAAGGCTTATGCTTTGCAAGCACCTGCTCCTGTAATACTTGCAGATTGCGCCCCTTTTGATTTTCATGGGTATACAGTGAATTCCAATGTAAAAAATATTCCTATTACCATTCAATCCGGGGACAAAAACGGCTGTGATAGTTTGATTTCTTTGGATGCTTATATACTTGATGTGCAGGGAAATTTGCAACAGTTGTCTTGTGTTAAAAATGCTATTACCATTGGTTTCAATCAATCCAATATATCAGCTCCCTCCGGCTATAAACTTACCTACATTTGGAAAGACCAAAACGGCAATGTATTGGTTGACAATGACAGTGACCCTACAAACATCGAGATCAAAACTAAAATGATGGTATTGCTTGAAATCACTCTGGATGTTTTGGGCAAAAAGTGCGCTTTTTCATTTGCGCCTATCAATGTAGACCCTGCCCTTCAACTGCCACCCACACCATTGGTTCAGAATTGGGATGTGGAATTGTGTGAAGGAAGTACACTTATGGATTATGAAGTGACAAACATTGCAGGTATAACTTATACCTGGACTGCAAGCAATGGAGCAAAAATTCAGGGTTTAGCCAAAGGAAGTAAAGTGACTGTGGATTTTTCTGCACTTATTTCAGGAGCCAGTGCACAATTGTGTGTAGAAGCCTCAAATGTATGTGGAGTAAGTCCAATGACATGTTTACCGATTACGGTGCTTAAGAAACCTGTGGTGAATTTTTCAGCTGATGCGATTGAGGTATGCCAGGATTCAGTACTTACTGTCAATCATCAGATAGATGACCCAAGCTACTTATTCAAATGGACTTTTGATCAGGCCACACTTTTAGCAGGGAGTAGCACGAAAGCAGGACCTAATACACTTAAATATACGAATGCAGGAAATTATGGCATACAACTTTATATTCAAAACAAAGAATGTGTTAGCGAAATTAAAGCCATAAATGTCAATGTAGTCAAGTCTGTTGAAGCTTCAATTATTGGTTATGTTTCTTTTGCTGATAAAATAATATTAAATTGGACAGCTGTAGCGTGCGCAAAGCAATACAAGCTTTTTATTGATGGTGTACTTATCACTTCGACATCTAATCTTCAGTATGAATTGACCGGATTAAAACCTGGCCAAAGCCTCACGGCAAGCATTGAAGTAGATGGCGATGGTGTTTGTGCTTGTGGATTAAGGAAAACAGATTTACCCATAAAAACATTGAGTTGCACAGAGTTCAGTTTGGCCATTGATAAATTGTCTTCCACTCTTATATGTGAGGATGAATGGGCAAATCCGGTGCAGCTTTCAGCCACATTTAGTAATCCAAATAATAGAGCCATAAAATGGTCAGGACCAGGAGTAGATGCCAGTGGTGTTGTCATACCTAATCAATTAGGCAAGGGAACGTATTGGATGCACGCTACCATTGAAGATATGGACTGTATATACAGCGATTCTATCCAACTTACCTTATTGCAAAGGCCGGATGTAGTATTGAAGAACTTTGATCCCGAATGTTTTGAAGACCTTACAGGGGCTGTTCAGGTTATATCAGCTAATCCATCCCAAAATTTGGATTATATTATTGATGGTGACAGAGTGAATGGGCCGATGATTGATAATATAAGCATCGGTAACCATCAAATAGAGGTAATAGATGTCAACAAATGCAAGTTGGTAAAGAATATCACTATCAATCCGCCGGTCTATCCTGCAGTGGATATTAATGGAGATGAATCACCTATATACGACAATCAAAAAGTTACCTTGACTTTAAATGATAAAAACAGTGAGTTAAACCTTATTGATAGCATTGAATGGTATATCAATGGAGCACTTTTTTGCTCGGGCAATTGTCAGACTATAAGTTTTCCTTCCATGGCAGGAGGCCAATACACGCATCAGATCTTTATTTATTATAAAAATTGTATAATGGAAAAGAGCTTTGACTTCTTCGTTAAAGAATCTCCCAAGCTATACTTTTCTAATATATTCAATACATCTTCTAGTATTGAGGCCAATCGATTTTTCAACCTATTGTCCAATGATGAGAGCTTAAAAGTAAGTGAGGTCAACATTTATTCCAGGTGGGGTGATCTGGTATTTTCTAAAAAAGACTTCATTGCCATGCAGGAAAACCCATTATGGGATGGCACGTTTAATGGACAAGCGCTGATGCCGGGTGTATATGTTTTACAAGTGAGTTACGTAAATGAAAAAGGGATTTTGATATCCATCCATAAGGATATTACTTTAATCAAGTAGCGGTCCATTAATTTGATGCGCCTAAAATAATTACCTTCATCGTCAGAAAAAAAATGATTTAATTAAATAAGGGTCTATAAGATTTTTGGTGATCTAAAATGCAGCATTACCTATTACTTCTCTCTAAAGAAAAGATGAATAGGCACCCCACTAAAATTAAATTTCTCCCTCAATTGATTTTCTAAA
>JAYUTD010000055.1:0-2404 GCA_043755305.1 Saprospiraceae bacterium | reverse complement strand
TAAACCAATAATGTATTTTCTTCAAGATTTGTAAGCATAACCATGACATCTTTAAGTCCCATTTCAGAAGAATCTCTGATGCCGTCTTCATTGGTGTCAAGCCACACAAAATCTCCAATGCATCCATTTCTATAAAACCCAGCGTCAATGGTTAAGTCCTTATTGACATTGGCAAAATCGATGATACCGGTTTGCTTGTCTTTTCTACAATCATTGTCAGATTCTATGTTGCCAACTTTATTTAATGTTGATACAAAGGACGAATCCGGATTAAACTGTAAATTGTATTTCGTTGCAGGTATATTTTCAAAAAAATATTCTCCCTCTGAGCTGCTTATAGCCGAATTAACTACATTGCCGCTTTCATCCAGGAGTGTCACCATGACGTCCTGAATTCCAGGTTCTTCCGGGTCTTGAATACCATTGCCATTGAGGTCGTCCCACACAAAATCACCTATGGTCAATTTTTTAACCAATCCTCCATCTATATCCAATTCATCTTGAGCCAAGACCACATCAATTGCATTTGTTTCACTGGCTTGTGTGAAGTCGCTATTTAAAGCAGTATTTGTATTGTTAGCTGTGGTTAATAAAAAGTTTGAAGGCAATTCAATTTTAATTTTATATGATCCTTTCGTGACATTTTGAAACAAATATTTGCCCTGTGCATCGGTTAAAGTGGTTTGCACAAGGTTGTCATGATCATCATATAATTTCAGTTCTATATTTATGATTCCATCTTCGCTTGTGTCTTGCAGCCCATTATAGTTAATGTCATTCCATACAAAATCACCTATTGCGGATCTTCTCAGTATGCCGGCATCTATGTTTTTGATAGTATCATAAGCCATCACCAAAATTGTATCGGTAAAGCCGTCCGAAGTTCTGTTGAGCACATCACTATCGGAATCATCACTTCCGATATTTGCATCTGTATATTGCAAATCATCAAAAATTTCAAACCCAATTTTATATTTTCCGGTGGATAGACTATCAAAGCAATAGTTACCGAGTAAATCAGTACTTGTGTATTGCAATGCATCGCCACTTTCAGTAAAAAGTTTGACAGTCATACCCGCTACTAATTCTTCACCTGATGTGTATTGTGCATCTCCATTAAAGTCGTTCCATATTTTGCCACAAATAGAAGAATTTATTAAGACATATCCTAAATCAATATTATCTATATGTGCACCTGAATTTACAATAAAAATATCAGTACCTAATCCACTACCAATATTTTTCAAATCAGATCCTTTGTCGTCAGTCGAAGACAAGGTAGGTGTAATCAATGTAGGACTTGATAATTGTATACTGTATGATCCTGGCCATACTTTGTCAAAAATATAGCGTCCGTTACTATCGGTATATGCAGTATCTACATTGGCGCCTGTTTCGTTTTTTAAATAAATGCTCCATCCTTCTTCACCTTTTTCATCAGTATCTTGAAGGCCGTTAAGATTAGCGTCGAGCCATACAAAATCTCCAATTGACGCATACTGTATATATCCTGCATCAACCGTATAATCAGCTATAGTATTTTCAAAGTCTATAATGCCTGTAGCTCCATCTTGTTTTACTCCACTGTCAAGGTCACTGGTTGTATTGTTAATTTTTGTAGGAACATATTGATCAGGTAAAATAAATCGAACATCATACTTTAGTGCAGGAATACCCGCAAATAAATAATTGCCAAGTGAATCAGTCTCACTTACATCAATTAATTCACCAGCTTCATTAAATAAATTGACAAGTGCGCCTTTAATACCAATTTCATTGTTGTCTTGTATTCCATCCCCGTTCATATCTTCCCATACATAATCCCCTATTTCTAATGACTTAATTAATCCGCCATCTAGGTTGAATTTATCTACTCCTAATGGCACAGTAAAAAATCCGGTTGAATAATCAGGTAAAAAGTCATTGTTAATGGCATCACTCCCTGCTATAGACAGCGTCAATAAATACCTGTCTTTTTTTGTTATTTTCAGAGTATAATTGCCGGCGGTTACTTTTTGAAATAAATATTTACCATCACTGTCAGTAATTTGGCTTTCAATGAAGTTGTTTTGATCATCAAATAAAGACAATTCTACTTCTTCGATTCCAATTTCATCTAAGTCCTGAAGTCCATTGTAATTAACATCATTCCACACATAATCGCCAATTACTGACCTCCTTAAGATTCCTGCATCGATATTTTCCAATGTCTCTCCCGGAATCAGGGTGATAATAGCTGTTGAAGCATCGCCGCTTCTTTTTAACGCATCAGAATCTGTGGCTTCATCACCTACATTTGGATCTGTATATTGCAGGTCATCCTCTATACTAAACAACACTTTATATTTACCGGAAACAAGGCTGTCAAAACAATAAGTACCATTTTCTGCTGTAAGTATTGACT